>NZ_JBFUBG010000046.1:0-47880 GCF_056405875.1 Rhizobium sp. P1_E6
ATCGGGACCGTCATCACCATGGAGGCGGCCATGACCGCTCCCAATCGGTGTTGAACTCGGTTGAGAACTCCGCAAGCCCGATCGGCAGCGGGCGTCGATCTCGTGCCTGAGCGGGCGAGACAGTATCTCCCGGAAGACGACCAGGCCTTCTTCGATTGATCGGCTGCGGCCGCCCTCCTATCCAACTTCAGCGTGAGCAATACCTCCGGGCTCAGCCAATTCTCATTGACATCGCCATTTTTTGGTCCCTATAGTTGATGCGTTATGAACTATATCCTGTTCATATAAGAACAGATTGACAGCGAGCTGGAGGAGCGGAGCGCTGGTGATCTGAGGAGGAGGCTCATGGGAATCCGATGGAGCCGCGTCATCCCGCATCTGGCCGTTGCGCCTGCGGCGCTGTTGACGCTTGTCTTTTTCATTGGGGCGATAGGCTGGACCGTCTATCTCTCGTTCACGGCGTCCAGACGCTTCCCCGACTATGAATTGGTCGGCTGGAAGCAATATTGGCGGCTTTTTCACGATCCGTCCTGGACCCTGGCGCTGCAGAACCTCGTCATCTTTGCCGTTGGCAGCCTGTTGTCGATCGTGATGGGTTTCATTCTCGCTGCGCTGATCGACAAGGAAGTGCATGGCGAAGGCATCTTCCGCACTGTTTTTCTCTATCCGCTTGCCGTCTCGCTGATCGTTACTGGCCTCGTCTGGCGCTGGCTCTTCAATCCGGGCCTCGGCGTCGAGAACGTGCTTCATTCGATGGGCTGGGAGAGCGCCTCCTTCAACTGGCTCGCGAGCCAGGACACGGTGATGTTCGGCGTCATCCTGGCGGCTGTCTGGCAATCGACCGGCTTCTTCATGGCGCTGATGCTCGCCGGCCTGAAATCGATCAATACCGAGATCTGGCAGGCCGCCCGCCTCGATGGCGTGCCCTTTTGGCGGCTCTATATCGAGGTCATCATCCCCATGATGAAGCTCACGTTCCTGACCTGCATCATCCTGCTCTGCATCGGCGTGGTGAAGGCCTATGACATCATCGTTGCCATGACCAATGGTGGACCCGGCGGCGCATCGGTCATGCCTGCCTATTTCGTCATCGACGCCTATTGGCAGAAGCAGAATCTCGGCTTCGCCTCGGCAGGTGCCACCGTCATGCTGCTCACGACCCTTGTGCTCTTCCTGCCGCTCGTCATTCTCACCGCCATCCGGCAAAGGAGGGAGGCATGACGGCGATCTCAGCGACATCACAATCGCGCCGCGAGACGAAAGTGCGCCGGCGTCCGCTGATCCGGCCGAACCGGGTGGTGATCTTCGTCTTCCTGCTGATGGCGGCCGCCTTCTTCGCGGTCCCGCTCTACGTCATCGTCGTGACGTCCTTCAAGACGATGGATCAGATCCGCGAAGGGCAGATATTCTCCCTGCCCTCGCCCGGGACGACCGATGCGTGGTCCTACGCCTGGATGCAGGCTTGTTCGGGTATGAACTGCAACGGCGTGCGCATCGGCTTCATCAATTCGCTCTATATTCTTGCTCCCAGTCTGGTCCTGACGATCTCGCTGTCGATCGTCACCGGCTACGGGCTGGCCCTCTGGAACATCAAATGGGCGAACGGCTTCCTGTTCGTGCTTTTCATCTGCGCCTTCGTGCCGTTCCAGATCATCATGTATCCGTTGATCAAGATCGCCGGCGCGCTGCATATCTACGGTACGACATTCGGCATCGCCGTCATTCACAGCGTCCTGTCGCTGCCCTTCCTCACATTGATCTTCCGAAATTATTTCAAGGGAATGCCGCCGCAGATCATCGCCGCGGCGATGATCGATTCCGGTTCTTTCTGGCGGATCTTCTTCGAGATCGTCCTGCCGATGTCCGGCAATATCATGATCGTCGTGCTGATCCTGATGATCACGGGAATCTGGAACGACTTCCTGGTCGGACTCACCTTCGGCGCCCAGGATACGCAGCCGATGACGGTTGTGCTCAATAACATCACGGTGACGACGACGGGCGCCAAGAATTACGCGGTCGACATGGCCTCGGCGCTGCTGACCGCCCTGCCGCCGCTCGTCATCTACTTCGTTCTCGGCAGGTTCTTCGTGCAGGGCATCACTGCCGGCGCCATCAAGGGATAGAGGCATGCCTTCCATCGCATTCAACAATATCGTCAAGAAGTTCGGTGCACTGACGGTTATCGAGAACCTGAACCTCAGCATCGGCGACGGAGAATTTCTGGTCCTGCTCGGGCCGTCCGGCTGCGGCAAGACTACGCTGCTCAATCTTCTGGCCGGCCTACTGGAGATCGACGACGGGGAAATACTGATCGACGAGCGGGATGTCAGCTATCTCGATCCCAAGGATCGGGGCCTTGCCATGGTCTTCCAGTCCTACGCGCTCTATCCCACCAAAACTGTGCGCGGAAACATGAATTTCGGGCTGACGTCGCGCGGCATCTCGCGGGTGGAAGCAGACAAACGGATCGCCTGGGCAGCCAAGCTGCTGCAGATCGAACACCTGCTCGATCGCAAGCCATCGCAACTCTCTGGCGGCCAGCGCCAGCGCGTGGCGATCGGCCGGGCGCTGGTCAAGCAATACGGGGTCTGCCTGTTCGACGAGCCACTTTCGAACCTCGATGCCAAGCTACGCAACGAGATGCGCATGGAGATAAAAAAGCTCCACAACCAGCTCAGGAACACCGTTGTCTATGTCACCCACGACCAGGTAGAGGCCATGACGATGGCCACCAAAATCGCCGTAATGAACAAGGGCGTCATCCAGCAATTCGGCACGCCGGACGAAATCTACAACGAACCGGCCAATCTCTTCGTCGCCGACTTCGTCGGCTCACCGGCCATGAACCTGCTCGACTGCGTCGTTAGACAGGAAGGCAGCGATCTCGTCGCCGTGGATGAGAAGGACAGCATCCGCATCAATCTCGGCGAATATAAATGGAAGGTTGGCGCCGACGACGGCAAGCCAGTCAAGATCGGCTTCCGTGCCGAGGAATTGCTGATCGAGGAGCGCGCGGATGCAGGCAACACCGTCCGCTTCGACTGCCCGGTCGAATATTTCGAAAAATCTGGTCCTGACGCCTTCGCCTTCCTGACCATGTCGGGAAAGAGCATCGCCGTGCGCATCGATGGTCGTGATGCAAACCGCTATCGAGGCAAACCGGCTCTGCCCGTTTATCTGCCGCTGACCAAGTTGAACGTCTTCGATGCGCCGACCGGCCGGCGGCTGTGACCAGATTCAAAAGGGAGGAATGTTGCATGACAAAATGGAAATCGCTGAAGGGGCTATCGCTCCTGCTTGCCGCGACGACACTTGCCGCAAACGCCTGGGCAGATGAAGTCGTCGTCTATCACACCTGGTCAAAGCCCTCGGAAATCGCGGCTCTAGGCGTTCTCAGGGACGCTTGGGCAAAGGACGGCCACCAATGGAAAGACCTGTCCATCGCCCATGACTCCGGCGCCAATGTCAGCCTCATGAACATGATCACCGGCGGCAATCCGCCTGCGATCTTCATGAATTCCGATCCCGGCATCTATCGGGATCTGAACAAGCAGGGCCTCGGCGTGCCGCTCACCAAGCTGTTCGACAGCATCGGCGCCACGAAGAATTTCCCGCCCTCGGTTCTGAAAAACATCACCGTCGACGGCGAGATCGTGAAGGCGCCTGCGACAGTGCATATCGACGGCATGGTCTATTACAACAAGCATGTGGCGGAAGCCGCCGGTGTCGATCCGAAGTCTTGGAAATCGCTTGACGACCTCTTCGCGGATTTCGACAAGGTCAAGGCGGCCGGTTACATCCCGATTGCACAGGGCGGCGACCAGTTCCAGAAGGCCTATCTGCTGCAGGCCTTGATCGCTTCCGAGGAGGGTCCCGCGATCTACGATCGTTTCTATGGTGAAAAACCAGACCGCACAGTGATCGATACGCCTGAGATGCGGGCGGCGCTCAAACGCTTCCGCCAGATCGCCGACCACACGGATCCGGGCTCCCCGAACCGCCAGTGGAACGACACGACCAATCTCGTGATCACCGGCAAGGCACTGCTTCRGATTCATGGCGACTGGATGAAAGGCGAGTTCGTCGCCGCGCAGAAGAAGCTGGGCACGGATTTCGACTRCATCAATATTCCCGGCACCAAGGCTGTCGTCGTCACTGTCGATTCCTGGGGTTTCCTCAACACCAACAACGCTGACACGGCAAAAGCCCAGGAAGACTTCGCCAAGCTCGATGTCGATCCGAAGCTCAATGCCGAGTTCGTCTTGAAGAAGGGTGCAAGCCCTGTTCGTACCGATGCCGATACGACAAACCTCGATGCCTGCAACAAGCTCGTCCTGGAAACCCTGAAGGACCCGACGAAACAGGTTTCCAACCCCTTCAATACGGCCGACGCCGACTGGTATCGCACCATCTGGCAGGAAGCCGACAAATATTGGAGCGATCCGAAGCGGACTGATGACGAGTTTGTGCAGGCGATGCAGGACGCCTACGACCAGATCTTCTGAAATAGCGCTAAAACAACCCGGCAGATCGCTGCCGGGTTGTTTTAGTTATCAACTTGTCGCTAAAACAGTCTAATCAGACTGATTCTGTATGCAGTCTCTTGATGGCCTGTAGCTGAATGCAATCGGGCGCCATCTCCATAACTTCGATCTGCGTGCCATCGGGGTCCTCGATCCATGCCCCGCGATTGCCGTCGATGCCGATTTTGGTCGGCCGCGGCTTGCTCGGCTGGATACCGACTTTCGCAAGCTCCTCGAACGTCTTGTCGATATCTTCGACAGTGAGGCAGATATGGAAGATGCCAATGACGTCTGGGCCGGCTTCCGGCCGCTTTACGCCCTTCGGGAAAAGCTCCAGATACTGGTCGTCGTTGATGCGCAGATAGACGATCCACGCCTCTCCCTGATCGTTGAGCAATCGCGTCATCTCGCGAAAGCCGAGCTTCTGGTAAAAGGCCAAGGACTTGTCGAGGTCGTTGACGCGCAATGCGATATGGCCGAGATGCTTGAAAAGATCCATGGCTCAGCCTCGTCCGTTGATACGGCGAATGGCAGCCGTCTGCATGGCGTCTGCGCCGAGCTGCATCAGCTCGATGCGGTTGCCTTCCGGATCTGCGATCCATGCCTGATAATTGTTGTCGACGCCGAGCTTCTTTTCAGCCGTCAGGACCACGCCGCGGCCGGTGATATCGGCGATCGCCTCGTCGATGTTTTCGACTTCGAGGCAGAGATGATTATAACCGACATTGGCAAAAGGCGGCGCACTATCGCCGACACCCTCGGGGAACAGTTCGATGAACTGCGTATCGGTGATTTTGAGGTAGACGATCCACAGGCGGCCGTCGCGCTCCAGCCGGAACATTTCGTCGAAGCCCAGCTTGTTGACATAGAAGTCGAGCGAGCTGTCGATGTTCTTCACACTGACGGCCACATGTCCGATCGATTTCACGCTCTTCATTGCATCCTCCTCCGTATTTCCGTTTCACCTGCGCGTGCTGAAGCAGCCGCGCGCCGAACCTCCGATCCGGCACATTTCAGGAAGGCCGCGTCGGGAATATTACGACGTGACGTTTCCTATTTGAACTGATATAAGTTCATTTAAGAATTTATCGGCATTCTCATGCCGGAGTCAATCGGAAGGAGCCGCGATTGCGTGAACTCCATGCATTGCTTATGGAAGGCGAAGCATTGCCTGATGGGGTTCGCAGGATTTTCAATGACGGACATTAGTGAAGACGCAGCGCAGAAGTATCGTATCCCCGTCATCGAGCAGATGGTGGAGGTCTTTGCCCTCCTGGAACGCACGCCGGAGGGAGCGACGATCCGCGATGTGGTCAAAGCTGTGCGGCTGTCACGCACCACCGTCTACCGTATGCTGAACACGCTCAGCGCCTACGATTTCGTGCATCGTTCGCCGGCCGGAAGCTACACGCTCGGCAGGCGCCTTCTGACGCTTGCGGCCCATGTCGCCCCGACCGTTGCCAGTTACGATCTGCTGGCGATCGCGCAGCCGCATCTGAACAAGATCTCCGAGCTTCTGGGTGAAGGCAGCAAGCTGACGGTGCCATCAGGCGACAATATTTTGGTCGTTGCTTCGGCGCAGGGGCATGGCCAATATGCGCTGTCGGCGACGGCTGGCCAGCGGCTGCCGTTTCATGCCGGTGCTGCCGGTAAAATCCTGCTTGCCTTTTCGTTGCAGGAGGACATCGAGCGGCGCCTGACCAAGCTCGAACGCTTTACCAACCAGACGATCACCGAYCCCACGAAGATGCTTGAGGAGCTTGCTCTGATCCGCAAGCAGAATTGGGCACGGGACATGGGAGAGCAGATGTCAGGTGTTCATGCGATCGCAGCCCCGGTGAGGGATCACCAGGACACGGTCATTGCAGCCGTCAGTATTCCCTTCGTCACGGGCGTGGACGAAAAACGCGTGACTGATATCCGGCAAGCGGTGATCGCCGCTGCACAATCGATCACCAACGACATCCGATCGGCGACCCCCGCAATGCCGTCAGTCGATCTGATCGACGAGAAGCCGGTGCCAAGGCGCGCGCCCGCGAAGACGGCGGCCAAACCGAAGCAGAGATAGAGGTCTGACGAACCTCCACGCTCAAAGCAGGCCGCGTTCAAAGATCACCTCGACGGCTAGCCGCAATCTCCGAAAGCTTGGTTTCTTCCCGGAGACGAATGGTGCATTCGCGCATCGCTCGCCTGACCGTCCGAGAGGAAGACTTACGTGAATTTGCCTTCCTTCAAATGCCGGGGAATCGGGTCTGGACGGCCGCAGCTGCTGCGGATGGTAACCGCCCGTTTCGATTGGGCTGACCGTTCAAAAGCGGTCATGACTTCAAGGGCATGGAAGGCGAGTTCCGAGGAGACGCGATGCGGCCTGCCGGAGCGCAGCGAATCCACCATTTCGGCAGCACCCAGTCCCCTAAGACCCAGATGGCCTGGAACACCTTCGACATAGGGATGGTCGACGGCCACCTCTTCCCAGGCTTCGTCGCCCTCGGTGAAGATCTCGACCTTGCCGGTGAAGTTGTTCGGGTCCGGCGTCACCATCGAGCCCTTGGAACCATAGATCTCGATCTGGTTGTGCTTATGCCTGATGACGTCAAAGCTCGTGGCGATCGTTACGGTCGCGCCGCTATGGAATTCCATGACGCCGGTCAGATGCGTCGGCGTCAGCACCTTGATCGTCTCGCCGAAACGTGGCTGCGTCTTCACAGTCCGCTCTATGCGGGTGACCTTGGCAGCGCCGAAGACCTCGCGAACCGGCCCGAGAAGGGCAATCAGATTGGTGACGTAATAGGGGCCGACATCGAGCATCGGCCCGCCGCCGCGACCGTAGAAGAAGGCCGGATTGGGATGCCAATGCTCATGACCTGGCAGAAGCAGCATGGCGGTTGCGGAAATCGCCGTACCGATGCGGCCCTCGTCGTAAAGGCGGCGCGTCAACTGATGACCGCCGCCAAGGAACGTATCGGGCGCGCAGCCGAGCCGCAGATCACCAGCGCGGGCAAGCGCCATCAGTTCCTCGGCTTCCTCCATGGAAACCCCGAGCGGCTTTTCCGAATAGACATGTTTGCCGGCAAGCAGCGCCCTCTTGCTGATGGAATAATGGGCGGTCGGCGTGGTCAAGTTGATGATGAGGCCGATCTCGGGATCGGCGAGCATTGCGTCAAGCGACACCGATTGAACGCCGAACTGCTCGGCGAGCTTGCGCGCCGGTTCCTCATAGAGGTCGTAGATCGACTTCACACGAATGAAGTCGAACATATGCAGCGTCGCGACATAGGTGGCGCTGATGTTTCCGGCACCGACAATGCCGACTTTCATGGGGCTGCTCCCGCTCATTCTGGCTCCTCAGGCGATGATGATGTCGAGTTCGGCGGCACAGTCGCGCAGATAGCGAATGCCGCGTCTCATTTCGGAATCGAATTCCGGCGTCGCTTCACGAAAATGCGTCCAGTGCGACGCGCCGGGCGCATCCTCAAGCTCCAGCGTGATTGGGCCGGAATAGCTTATGGTGCGCAAGGCTGCAAAAATCGCCTTCCAGTCGATCTTGCCGCGACCGGGGCGCCAGTGGGCATTGGTGTGCCCTTCATTGTCGGAGAAGTGCGTGTTGTAGATCCGGTCGCCGAGTTGCAGCACCACGTAATGCGGCATGTCGCCTGCGGGGAAGAGATGGCTGGGGTCGAAATTGAGGCCGAGATTGGGAGCGCCGGTACGCTCGATCAATCGCAGCATGCCCTGCCCCGAACTGACCCAGCGATAAGGATGTGGCTCGATGGCGACACGCAGCCCGGCATCCGCGGCAATGGCGCAGGCGGCCGCAAAGCCTTCGACGACGACCTCATATTCCTGTGCCCAATCCCATTCGGGCCTCACGGCAGCCGACCATTCCTGGGCCGTCGGTCGCTGCAGGATCGGCCTGATATCCGATTGGAAAGGGTAAGGCGTCATGCTTGTCATGATCGGTGTGCCGATCTTTGCTGCCAGCTCGACGCCGCGCTTATAGGCATCGAGGTCCACACGGGAGACAGGCGCGCCGTCATCACGTGAAAATGGCAGATTGTAGAAGAAGTTGGTCAGCGTCAGCCCTTCACCGTCGGCGATCGACTTGAGTTCGCGGATCGTCTCGTCGGTGTAATAGCCGAGCATGTCGACCGACCATGCAGTCAGCTCGAACCCTTTGCAACCGGTGGCCGCCAGCCGCCGCAAAGGCGCTGCATAAGGCGGATTCCAGTTGAACGTCCAAATTGGCGAGCCGAAAAAAAGTGCTTGAGCACCCACGCCGTCCTCCCACTTTTTCGCCCTTTGGGCGCTCCAACCCGCTCCAAAAGTCGATTTGTAACGTTACGAATGCATCGCAAACCCTATGTTGTCAATGTTATCAGCTAAGGAATTTTAGCCGCATGGGGCAAGGAAATGTGAATTCGTAACGTTACGAACGACTTGAACTGCACAGGATTTCTTGGGGGATTTTTTAGCGAAGGCTGAATTCGCTACGGCGCTCAAGAAAGCTGGCGCGAACGACCTCGTTCAGGCCCGACGCCGCCTCCCCCCGCATCGATCTGTAGAGAAGATCGCCAAGGCGCTGTCCGATGATGAAATTTGGAAAATAATAGGTGCTGAGAGGGGGAGTATAGAAGTCATGAAGGCGGCTACCGGAATAGGTCAGGATTGAAAAATCCTCTCCAACCTTTCGGCCGAGATCGGCAAGGCCGGAGACAAAACCGAGGGCTGCCTCGTCGCTTGCGACGAACGCACTGGTGACCTGGGGATATCTAGCAAGCGCATCCACGGCGATCTTCTTGCCGCTATCAGGCGTGGTTGCGGTGAAGAACATCCGCTCGTCGGGAACGGTCAAGTTCCTGCGGTTGAACTCCGCTGTCCAGCCTTTGATGAATTGCAGGCTGTAGGTGAATTGGCTCGATGGGGCAACGAGAAGCGGCGCCTTGTGCCCGGCATCGAGCAAACGCGCCGCCGCAGCTGCGCCGATCTCCTCGTGATCGATATCGACGCTCGGATGTTTGCTGAGCAGTTCGGTGCGGCCGAAGGTGACGAAGGGCATTCCGACTTCCAGCAGGTATTTCACCCGGTCGTCCTGTGGCCTCGTATGCGTGAGGATGACGCCGTCGACCGTTCCTTCCTCGACGAGATCCCTCACCGTTGCGAGCGGGTCGTCAGCCTGAAACTGCGGGACGACCGTCGTGCGGTAGCCATGTTGTTTCATCGCGCCGCAAAAACCTTCGATCAGCGAAGCGACGACGATATTCATCTCGCCGTCCCGATAAAATGGCATGATGACGCCGACGGCATGGGTCTTGCCCGTTCTCAGATTGATGCCGCCGAGATTCGGACGGTAGCCGAGCTCGGATGCGGCTTTCTTGACGAGGTCAATCGTCTCGCGATTGACCTCGGGGCCATCCTTCAATGCGCGACTGATGGTCGTGACGGAAAGGCCGAGCGATTTCGCCACGGTGCGCAGGGTCACCCGCTGTGCAGCCCTGCGGGATGCCGCCAGTTTCGCTTGATCCGCCACGCAGATTTCCTCCAATTCGACAGCCGACACCGTTACAGCAATACCGCGATCTCTAACCTATCGCGCGAGTTGCGTCCAAAGGGAGCTATCAGATCCGAAGCTCGCTACGTTGGATACTCAACGATGTCGGTCGTTGAGAGCAGCAGCTTCGGCTAGCCACGCGACCCCCGTTCCCGTAAAAGCTGATAACCATTTAGTTATTTCGCAACCCCGCCTGAGGTACTCGTCATGAAATTCTACAAGCTTCCGCAGACTGATCTCGAAGTGTCAAGCATCATCCTCGGCATGATGCGGATCGCCAATATGAGCAATGGCGAAATCCAGAAATTGATCGGCGGCGCACGCGATGCCGGCGTGACCTTTATCGATCACGCGGACATTTATGGCGGCGCACCGCATCGCTGCGAGGCCCGTTTCGGCGAAGCGATCTCCCTGACGCCTGCCGAGCGCGAGAAGCTTCTCATCCAGAGCAAAGTCGGCATCCGCAAGGGATTTTTCGATTTCTCCGCCGAACATATTCTGGCCTCGGTGGATCAGTCGCTTGCGGCGCTGAAGACCGACTATCTCGACGTGCTTCTGCTGCATCGCCCTGACACGCTTGTCGAACCCGAGGACGTGGCCGCAGCCTTCGACACGCTCAAATCTTCCGGCAAGGTCCGGCATTTCGGCGTTTCCAACCACACGCCGGGTCAGGTCGAATTGCTCAAGACTGCGGTCAAGCAACCGCTCATCGTCAACCAGGTACAGCTCAGCATCACCCATGCGCCGCTGATTGCATCAGGCGTTGCCGCCAATATGGCGGGACTCGATCAGTCGGTCGATCGCGATAACGGTCTCCTCGACTATTCCCGGATCAACGGCATGATGCTGCAGGCCTGGTCGCCGTTCCAGAAGGGTTTCTTCGACGGCGTATTCCTTGGCGACCGCGAAAATTTCGCCGATTTGAACGACGCCATCGACGAACTCGCGAAGGCCTATGGCGTAACGCCGACAGGCATTGCCGTCGCCTGGATCACCCGTCACCCGGCAAAGATCCAGGTTGTCCTCGGCACCACGAAGCCGGAGCGTGTCGCCGAAGCAGCAGCCGGCTCTTCTGTCTCGCTGACCCGCGAGGAATGGTATCGGCTGTTCAGGGCTGCAGGACACACGCTGCCTTGATCTGCTGTGAGGAATAGCCGTCCGATAATCGGGCGGCTACCCTTGCGGGGCGGAGGTGCAGCTGTGATGACGGATGGCATCCCCAGCAATTCGGCACGCCTGAGGATATCGACGATCGCCCGGCCAACATATTCGTGGCAAGCTTCATGGGGTCGCCCGCTTTGGTGACGGATGGCGGCCGAAGCCCAACAAACGTTGCTGGCATCACGCCAAGTTGCTTTTAATTAGACAGAGAAGCCTCAGACAAGCCGCCGCTCGAGACTGGTGATTTCCGATTGGCCCAAGCCCATCTGCGCGAGATAGGCGCCAACGCCGCCGTAACGTGTGGCGAGGTGCCCGAGTGTGCGGGCCATGCTGTGCGGTGCCGACGCGAGGATCACTTCCGCAAGGCTCGAAGGAATACCGCGTGCGATCGCCCGTGCATGGAAGTCGGCAAGCAAGGGAGCGAATATCGATCCGGTCAGCGCGTAATCTTCGATGATAACAGCGTCATCGACGCCGGCCTGTGCGAGCATCAGAGCCGCAATGATGCCGGTGCGATCCTTGCCAGCCGAACAATGGAAGAGGACGATCCCATCAGGTGCGTGTGCGATCGTCGTCAGCACTTTGGCGATCGCTGGCTGACAATTGTCGAGTGCCTGGCAGTATCGGTCGCCCATATGGAAATCGGACAATTGCGCTGCCATCATTTCAACCGGCGCCAAAGCCGAAAATAGCGGGACGTTGTCGTAACGAACCCGCGCATCCTCCGTGAAAGGATTGGCCTCCTGAGCGAGTTCCTGCGGATTGCGCAAGTCGATCACTGTCGTCACCCCATAAGCGATCAGCGCCTCGATATCGGCCGCGCTCAGCGCATGCAGTGCGTCGCCGCGCAGAACCGAGCGCCAACGCGTCAGTCCACCGTTGCCCGCCGGATAGCCGCCAAGGTCGCGCACGTTGCGAGCGCCGGTAAGCGCGATAAGTCTCTCATAATTTTGCATGATCAGCGGATTCCAGATTTCATGAAGGATTCGATGACGTGACGCTGGAGAACGAGATAGATCAGAAGGATCGGCAGGCTGGCGAGCGCTGCCGCCGCCATCAGCGGTCCCCAGRGGTTGCCCTCCTGGGTCATGAACATCTGCAAGCCGATCTGCACGACCGAATTCTCGGGCTTGCGCGACAGCAGCAGCGGCCAGAAATATTCGTTCCAGGCGGAAATAAAGGCGATGATCGACAAAGACGCGATGGGCGCGCCCATGTTGGGTATGACGATCTGCCAGAGGATGCGCAGGCTTCGCGCCCCATCCATGCGCGCAGCCTCCAGCACTTCGGTCGGGAAGGCCCGCATGGCATGATAGAGCAGCAGGATCGCGAATGCGTGGGCGGCATTCGGCACGACCAGACCCGCCAAGGTGTCGAGCAGCCCGAGCCTGGAGGCGAGCACATAGTTCGGGATCATCGTGACCTGGAAAGGCACGAGCCAGGACAAGGCAATCAGACCGTGAACGACGGCTGACAGCCGCATGCGCCAACGTACCAATGCATAGGCGGCGAACATGCCGGTGGTTACCTGCAGCAAGGCGGTCGCGGCAGCTACGATCGTCGTGTTGAAGAGCATCTGCAGCATCGGCACGCGCGTCAAAACAAAGAGGTAATTGTCGAACGTCGGATCGGACGGCCAGAACGCCGTCGAAAAGATTTCGTTCTCCGGTCGCAACGATGTGACGATCATCCAGTAGATCGGAAAGATCGAAACGAACGAGAGCACGATCATGACGGCGTGCACGCCGAACTTGCGCCCGAATCCGCGGGACGGTGCTGATCGGCCCGGCCGGTGGTCGTCGAGGGCATCAGTTGTCATAGAAGGCAAACCTCTTCGTCAGCCACATGCAGAGAGCGGCAAGCACCGCGAAGCCGGCGAAAGCGATCATGCCGGCGGCCGAGCTCCAGCCGGCCGAAAGCGTCTGGAAACCGTATTCCCAGAGCAGGTAAAAGATGTTGGTCGTCGACTTTAGCGGGCCGCCATTGGTCAGCACGTTGATATAGGCAAAGCTCCATTGTGCGCCGAAAAGTACCGTCATCATCGACAGCAGCAGGATCGTCGGCGAGAGCAACGGCAGCCTGATATCGCAGATGATACGCCAGCGGCTGGCACCGTCGATGCGCGCGGCTTCGATATAGGACGGGTTGATACCCGCATTGGCGGCCGAAAAGAGCAGTGTCGAAAAGCCGATCAGCTTCCAGCCGGTGATCCATGTCAGCGTCGGCAGGGCATAGAGGGGATCGGTGAGAAAGCCGATGCGGCCGAGCCCCAGGCCTTCGAGGGAAAGCGTAATAAGCCCTTGATCCTCATTCAGCAGCCAGCGCCACAGGATGGCCGCGACGACAGGAGCGATGATCATCGGCACGAAGATCAGCGACCGGTAGATCGTCCGGGCGCGGCCGCCGAGATCCTGCGTCCAGATTGCCACGAAAAGGGGAATGATCACCGACATCGGAAACAGGCCGATCGTGTAATAGAGCGTGTTCCAGAGAGCGTTGCGCATTTCCGGCAGCGCCAGCAGCCGCTGGTAGTTGGTCAGCCCGACAAAGCGTTGCGGCGACGTCGGCAGCATGTTCCACTGATAGAAAGACAGGCGGAACGTCTCGGCAAGCGGGATGTAGGTCCAGACCATCAGCAGGATGAGCGCGGGCGTAAGATACAGCCAGGGTGAAATGGTAAAGCGTTCGCGGGTGATTTCCGATTGCACCGAAGCCGTTTTCGTTAAGGCGGCGCCGGCCACCTCTGCCTGGATATCTGTCATTGACGAAAGCTCCGATCGACTGTCGGTGAAGGGCGGCCCTCGCCGCCGCCCCTCACCTTCCTCGTGAAGACTGCGGCTGACTTACGGCATCAGGTCCTGACCCTGCTCCTGCGCACCCTTCAGCGCTTCGACCGGGTCGCCGCTTCCGAAGACGGCTTCGCGAACGCCGTCCATCATCATCTTCTCGACCTGGCGATAATTCGGTCCGGGAAAGGCAACATTGGCCGTCAGACGGTCGAGCTGTTTGATGTTGGCCCGAAACATCGGGTTTTCCTTGAGCCAAGGGCCAAGATAGTTCGGGTCGTCGACGATATCGAGGCGCAGCGGCAGGTAGCCGATCTTGCTGGTGATGATCGTGTAGGCTTCCTTGCTCGTCAGATATTTGAGGAGCTCATAGGAGGCGCGCTGCTTGTCGGGGTCCTTGCTGAAGACGAAGAGGGCGCTGCCGGAATTGGTCGGTGCCGTCGGCTTGTCGCCAAAGGAGGGCATCGGTGCAAGCCGCAGCTCGAACTTGCCCTGAGCCGACTTCTTGACGCTGGAAAGCAACGCGCTCGTATAGAGGAACATGCCCATATTGCCCGCGGCAAACGTATCGGATGCACTCGCCGGATCGATCTTGGCATGGGCGCCGCTGTCGACCATGTTGCGCAGCATCTTCACGGCGTCCGCCGCGTCTTTGTCGGCAAAGGTCAGCGTGTTGCCGTCGCGCACCCTGCCGCCATTCGACATGACGATCGACTGATAGACGAAGGTGCCGTCGGTCGGACCATAGGCGCCGGGGAAGAAGCCGTTCTTGCCGGTCTTCTCCTTGATGGCCTTGCCGGCAATGTTGATATCGTCCCAGGTCCTCGGCGGCTTGTCGGGATCGAGGCCCGCCTGCTTGAAGAGGTCGGCATTGTAAAACAGTATCGGCGTCGAGAAGGTATAGGCAAGGCCATAGGTCTTGCCGTCGACCTTTCCGAGCTCAAGTCCCTGCGGGATCATGCCGGTGAGCTGATCCTTCAATTCGTTCGCATCGACCATGTCTTCGAGGGCATTGGCGCCGAGGTCGCTGGAGATATAGATCAGGTCACGGAATACCAATTGCGCCACGTCCGGCTGCTTGCCTGCAACGATATCGGCCTGCACGCGCGACATGATCTCGTTGGATGGGACGGCGACGGTCTCGACCTTGATGTTGGGGAATTTCTTTTCGAAACCGGCGAGCAGTTCCTTGGTTGCGTCGGCCCCGGCGCTCGCCGAGGCGAGATTGTAATTGTAGAAGCTGATCGTCACCGGCTTGTCGACAGATGCGGGCATCTCGGCAAATGCGCCTGATGGTAAGAGCGAGACGGCGGCGAGCGCTGCCGTGAACTTCAACGTGGTCCTGCGCAACATGCATGTCTCCTGACGTTTATTCGGCGGCGACGGGCACGGCCCGTGCCAACAGCATTTCGAGCGGATAGGTGTTGAGCTCGGCGCGGTCGGACGGCAGCGGCACGAAGGCCATGGTGAGACCGGACGGACGGATGGTGCCGATGCCGAATGAGGCGCCGCGAACCATGCGCAAAATGTCGGTGCGCAGAATGTCGGTCGCGGCATGCTGGCCGGTTCCGACGACGACGGGAATGCCGTGCCAGACGGATACGCGGTCATGATGGATGTGGCCGCTGAGGATGCCGATAACATTGCGACCCTTAAGCAGAGTTCTGAAGCGTTCCGACTGCGGAAAATGAATAGTCCGCCAATGGGTTGCATCAGGATCTTCACCCAAAGCCGGCGGATGATGAACGACGATCAGCTTCGGCAGATCGGGATGCGTATCCAGTGTCGATGCCAGCCAGTCGAACTGGTCCGGATCGATGGTGCCGCCGATCAGTCCCGGCGTCGAGGAGTCGATAGTGACGATGTGGATGCCATCGACGACGGCGTCGTGATCGTAGGGTGCATCCGGATCATCCGTTGCAACCGCCATGCCCTCGTAGAATCCGGGGCGCGTATCGTGATTGCCGAGCGCATAGATCACCGGCACGTCGATGCGTGCATCCATGATCTCCTTCAGCCGGCGGAAGCTTTCAGCGTCACCACGGTTTGTGAGGTCGCCGCTGACGATCACGAATTGCGGCCTGGGCGTGACTGTGGCGACCAGATCGAGCACTTGGTTGAGCGTGTCGGTCGTATCGCTGTACAGATGATCGTCATCGGTAGTGCCGATGTGCAGGTCGGTCAGATGGATGAAAGTGGTATCTCGGCGCATTGGAAGGCTCCCTGACAGTTCTCTCATGGGAACCGATAGAGGGAGCGTGTTTCGCAGGCGTGACGGATTTCGAATGCTGTTCGAAACACGTTCGGACTTAGTCTGAGGAAGTCAGGAAAGCCGACGGAACATTGGTGCAATCACCTCCACCATGCGCGCGATGACGAGATCCGGATTGTCGAGATCCATCTGATGATTGGTTAGAAGCTCGGTGCGCTGCCGGCTGCGGGTGACCTGCGAACGGATGCCGAGCGCGCAATTCAGACGCCAGCCGATATCCACCTCGTCGAGCCAGGGCGCAATCCGCTTCAATTGCGGAATGAAGGCCCGGTGATGCTCGACGTCCTCGATAATGCGACGGTAGTGAGGCGCGCCGTCACGATGGCTGTGTGCCATAGAGGTGAAGTGCGACAGCACAGGATAGCTCGACGTTGGATCGGTCGCCCAGCGGATCGACGGACCGACGAGGGCTGCAATCACCTCTTCGATATCGGGAGGATTGGGTGCCCGCCGATCGACAGCTTTCTGCAGCAGGCTCAGGCGCTCGGCGTTCAGCCGACGATACACACGCTCGGCAACAGCGGTGATCAATTCTTCCTGGGATCCGAAATGATAGGCGATCGCCGAAGGCGTCGCCTGCGCCTGGATCGCAATCCGGCGCGCCGTCAGCTCTTCCAGGGCATGCGCCTCGCAAAGCAGCAGCTCGCAGGCATCCATGAGGCGTTTTGCAGTGACGTTCGTTCGGCTGGACATGAGGCGCACACCTTCGCCCAATGACTAGGCCGCAAGTATGTAGCCCAGATGACGCAACGTGATGAAAGTTGGGTAACCTCCATTGCCGGCCCGACGCCGTCTCGAAAGCACACTCTGCGGCTGAGGACGTTCAACCACCTTTGTAGCAAACGACCGACAGAGGCGATTCCAAATCGCGGCCGCTACCCCTCAATATGAGGCTAGCAGGTTCTGCCCGAAATCCGGTTCGACGCCCAGAATAGGTGCGGCGCGGCTGATGATGTCATGGACCATGGGGGCTGCCGTATTCGTCGCGAAGGTGAGCCCGTGCTGGCCTGTCAGCGGTTCGTCGATAAAGGACAACACGACGTATTTCGGCGCATCGATCGGGAAGGCCGCGAGATAGGCGTTGAAGCTCAGCGTGTGCGAATAATGGCCGTTCACGACCTTGTTCGCCGTGCCCGTCTTGCCGCCGACATGGAAACCAGGCACGTCGGCGGTACGTCCGGAGCCTTGTTCGCCATTGAGCTTGAAGAGCGCGCGGATCGTGTCGCTTGTGCTTTTCTTGACGATCTGCTGCTCGGTTTTCGCTGCCTCCTCGGCCGAGCGCGGCAGGAAAGTCGGCTCTATGAGCTCGCCGCCATCGACGAGAGCGGCACCGGCAACGGCTGTCTGCAACGGCGTGGTTGCGACACCATGGCCGAAGGAGATGGTGATCGAGTTGATCTTCTTCCACACTTTGGGCTGTGTCGGCGTTTTTACCTCCGGCAGTTCGGTCTGCATTTTGGTCAGGAGGCCAAAACGGGTCAGATAGTCCTTCTGACGATCCATGCCGACGAGGTCCATCATTCTTGCCGTGCCGATATTGGAAGAATAGCGAAAGATTTCCGGAATGGTCAGCCAGCGGCGCGGCACGTCATGGTCGTCATGGATGATGAAGCCGCCGTAGTGCAGCGGGCCGGTAGCGTCGAAACTGTCCGAGAGTTTGACCGTGCCGCTGTCGAGTGCCAATGCCATCGAGAAGGTCTTGAAGGTCGAGCCCATTTCGAAGGTGCCGTTTGACATGCGGTTCAGCCAGCCTTCGCTACCGGTCGCCTGAGGGTCATTCGGGTCGAAATCGGGGGCGGAAGCCATGGCGAGCACCTCGCCCGTATGGATGTCGAGGATGACGGCGCCGGCAGCCTTGCCCTTGTAGGTGGTGATAGCATCGGTGACGACGTCATGAACGACATTCTGCGCCCGAATGTCGATCGACAGCTTCACCGGCTCCAGATTCTCGCGCACTGCGAGCCCGGTGGATTCCAGATCCGAAAGGCCCTGCATGTCGAGATACTTCTCCATGCCGGCTATGCCCTTGTTGTCTATATCGACATAGCCGAGGATGTGAGCAGCGGTACGCCCGCCAGGATAGAAGCGCTTCACCTCGGGGCGGAAGCCAATGGCGGGAAGGCCGAGGGCCAGAACGTCGCTTTGCTGTTTCGGCGTCAGCTGGCGACGCAGCCATGTGAACTGCGAACGCTTGTCCGACAGCTTCTGATAGAGCGTTTTCCGGTCGAGTTCCGGGAAAAGCTGCGTGAGTTTCTCGACCGCTTCATCGACATCGACCATATGGCTTGGCTCGGCAAACATCGAAACCGTGCGGATATCGGTCGCCAGCAGCTCGCCGTTTCGGTCGAGAATATCGGGCCGGGAGGCCATGATCGGATTCGGCGGAATGCTCGATGTCGTCGTGTCGACGGCAAGGCCATAATAGATCAGCTTGCCGAACATTCCGACGTAGACGATGCCTAGGACGCCTGCGAGGGTGACGATGCGGCTTCTGGCTTGCCGTGCCGTTCCGGTGGTCTTGCGAGCGGCCCGCGTGAAAGGGGCAGCTTCGAAGGTGAGCTTCACCAGTCGACCGCTTCTTACGCTGATACTATGAATGATCGACATTGCCACACACCGAGAACAGAACGCACCAGCGCATAACCCACCCATCGGCATCGGCTATCAAGGGGATATGTGCGGATTTAAAGCCTAAGAAGCGGAACACATTCTCACGGCTCTGGTAGAGCTTTAAACCTCTCCCCATCTGGCGCCTGGATGGTTAACAAGGTCTTATCCGACTACGTGTGTTTTTGTCGCAGTTGCCCGATGCCCACCACACCAATGGAGGCTTGCGCAATTAAAACGATTTTAAAATATTCGCTCCAAAAGCTAATCGATTTTAATTTTATGATTAAATTTTTCTTGTTGCAGCGCAAAAGAATTCGCGCCTTTAATCGCTGCGAACGGTCAAATTGCTCTGTCGAGGAACGCACATGACAATGACATTTCCGCTAACTGAAAAGCGCAATGCCGATGAGCTGTTGAAGCATCTGATCCAGCACAATCTCTCCTGTCCGGGAAATTGTGCCGTTTCGCTCAAGGCTCACGTTGCCCTCGTCACTTCCTCTCATACGTTCGCGCTGGGAACCGCCCGTACGGCATGGTAGCGGGCAAAAAGCCGGGCTGCGAATTTCACGATTGCTTCCGATCTTAATCCTCCCGGAAGGCGCGCAGGATCTGGTCGGAGAGCGGTTTGACGAAATAGGAAAGCGCGGTGCGGTCATCCGTTTTGATCATGACCTCGGCCGGCATGCCGGGGACGAGCGTGAGGCTCTTCAGCTTTTCTTTTTCGGCACGCGGGACGGCGACACGCACCAGGTAGTAGGACTGGCCGGACCGTTCGTCGGTGGCCAGATCAGCCGCAATTCGGCTGACGAAGCCGGTGAGCTCGGGTGTCGTGCGAAGATTGAATGCGGTCATTCTCAACAAGGCTGCGTGCCCGATCTGGATCTGGTCCACGTCCTTCGGCGCAATCTGAACTTCAAGGGCCAGATCATCGCCTTCCGGCACGATCAGCATGATCGGATCGGCAGGAGAGATTACGCCGCCGACGGTATGGACCGCCAATTGGTGCACGACGCCGGATTGCGGAGCGACAATATCGATGCGCTTCAATTCATCCTCGGCTGCGACTTTGCGCTCGACATATTCGCCGATCTGCGCCTGGACCTCCCGCAATTCACGGCCGACTTCGGTTCTCAGATCTTGATCGATCTGCAGGATCTGCAGCCGCGTTTCGGTGATCCGGCCGGCCGACTGGGCCTGGAAGGCAATCTTCTCACCGCGTTCTCCGCCAAAGGTCGCAGCCTGGGTCTTGAGGCCGTTCAGCCGCTGGTCGGAAACGATGCCCTGTTCGCGCAACCTGTTCAGGGCGGATATTTCGGCGTTGAGAACCTCTATTCCCTCGCCATAGGCAACTTCCTGGGCCTTCAGTCCGGCGATTTCATGCTCGAACTGCGCGATGCGCTGATTGAGCTGGGCTTTCTGCCCTTCCCTCGCGTCCCGCCGGGACTCGAATAATCGAGATTCGCTATGGATGGCAGCAGCCACCTCAGGATCCTTTTCGTCAGCAAGCAGCCAGTCTGGAAAAGCGATGTCATCAAGATCGTCACGTTCGGCCTCCAGCCGCGCCAACCGCGCGGCCAATTCGTTCAGCCGCTTCGTGACGATCGCCAGGTTGGCGCGGGCCTGGGTAGCGTCGAGGCGCATGAGGATGTCACCAGCCCTGACCTCATCACCCTCTCCCACAAGGATTTCTCCGACGACCCCGCCCTTCGGGTGCTGGACCTTCTTGACGTAGGAATCGACGACAAAATGCCCCGGTGCCACCACCGCTCCAGAGAGATCCGTCACCGAAGCCCATGCCCCCGCACCTCCGACCATCGCCAGCGAAGCGATAACGCCCACCATCAGGTGGCGGCGGATTGAACGGCTGACTTCCCGGTCATCAATGTCTGACATCGGCATCCTCCTGACTATCCGATATGGCGCCGTTTGCTGGATCGGATGTCGTCTGCGCCGCGTTTGCGATCACTCGCAGCGGTGGCGTACTCACGCCGGTTGCCGGAAAGCCCCGGCCTGCCGGCAGGCCCGATCCGCTTTTCAAAACCCTGGAAAGAACCTCGTCACGCGGACCGAAAGCCTTTTGCCTGCCACCCTCGATCATCAGCACATGATCGACGATCCCAAGCGCACTCGGTCTATGGGCAACGACGACGACGATGCCCTTGCGATCGCGAACCGCAGCGATGGCTCTGACGACAGCGGCTTCGCCCTCGGCATCCAGATTGGCGTTGGGCTCATCGAGGACGACCAGAAACGGATCGCGATAAAGGGCGCGCGCAAGGCCGATACGCTGGCGCTGACCTGCCGAGAGTGCGGCTCCGGCTTCGCCGATCTGCGTCTCGTAGCCGAGTTCGAATTTCAAGATCAGCTCATGGGCACCGGCCGTGCGCGCCGCGGCGATGATCGCTTCCGCATCGGGAGCTTCCTCGAACCTCGAAATATTTTCGGCAACGGTTCCGTCGAACAGTTCGACGCCCTGTGGGAGATAGCCGATATGCTCACCGAGTGCGGCGCTGTCCCATTGGTCGAGGCTGGCGCCATCGATCCGGACCTTGCCGGCCGAGGGCTGCCAGGCGCCGACGAGGATACGCGACAAGGTCGACTTGCCCGATCCGGACGGACCGATCACGCCGAGAGCGCTTCCTGCGGCCAATGAGAAACCGAGCCCGGCCAGCGTCGGTTTTCTTTCGCCCGGAGGCACGACGGTCACGGCCTCGATGCGCAACTCACGTTCGGGCCGCGGCAGAGCTGTGACAGGTTTGGCCTCGGGAATCTTGTCGAGCAGGTCCTGAAGCCTTGCCCAGCTCTGGCGTGCCATCAGGAACGGCTTCCAGTTGCCGATTGCAAGCTCGACCGGCGCGAGCGCCCTGCCCATCATGATCGAGCTTGCGATCATGATGCCGCCCGTGGCTTGTTGCGTGATCACGAGATAGGCGCCGACAGCAAGGATGGCGGACTGCAGCATCATGCGCAGCGATTTCGACACGCCTCCCAAGCCACCGCCGATGTCGCCGGCACGGCGGTTGGCCGCAAGATAGGCGGCGTTGACCTTCAGCCATCGTTTGGCGAGCCTCGTTTCCAGTCCCATCGCCCGGACGACTTCCGCGTTGCGACGGGTACCTTCCAGAAGGCCGTTGCGGATCATGTTCTGGGCAATGGTCTCGCGGATAGGACCTTGCGACAGCATGTTGGTGATCAGCGTCAGTGAGACAAGGATGATCGCGCCAATGAGCGCCGTCACGCCGATCCAGATATGGAATAGGAAGCATATGCCGAGATAAAGCGGCATCCAGGGAAGGTCGAAGAAGGCCGTCGGTCCGGTGCCGGACAGGAAGCCGCGGACATTGTCGAGATCCCGCAACGGCTGCAGGCCGTCACCTTGGGCTCGACTGACCAATGGAAGGCGTATCACGGCCTCATGAACGCGGGCGCTGAGCTTCCCGTCGAACCGCTCTCCGATCCGCAGCAAGACGCGGGCGCGAATGATATCGAGGACCGACTGGAACGCGTAGAGGCCGGCGGCAAGCACTGCCAGACCAATCAGCGTCGGAACGCTGCCGCTTGCGAGCACGCGATCGTAGACCTGCAGCATGAACAGGGGCGATGTCAGGGCGAGCAGGTTGACGACCCCGTTGATGAGGGCAATGGCGACGACATTGCTCTTCAGCGGAAGGATCGTCGCCGCAGCAAAAGGCTGCGGCGACGTCCGAACCAAAAATTGGTTCTTCATCGGCCGATCACGCGACGAAGATCAGATCGGAGCTGTCAAGCGTGCCGCCGCCTGCGAAAGCGACGTCGATGCTGCTACCGGCGTAGGAGATCGTCGAACCGGAAATGCTGCCGCCAGCCGAGACGAAGTCGCTGTAGTCGTTCCAGCCATAGCCGTCGAGGACGATCAGGTCGTTGCCGTCAACGAAGTCGTTGATCGCATCATCGCCCCATCCGCCGGCATTCAGATCGGCTCGATAGTAGAAAGTGTCGAAGTCGCTCGCACCGGCACCCGTCAGCACATCGTCGCCGGCAAAGCTGTAGAGGGTCTCGCCGAGGCCGCCGCTATTGCCAGTCTGCGTCGTGCCCTGCTCACCAAGATAGTCGTAGAGATGCGTCAGGTCGGCGAAGTTGGAGAGGTAGTAGATCGCATAGGTAAATGCCGTGGAGGTGGTCGCGTCCGACAGGTCCAGCGTCAGCACGGTGCTGAGATCATAGCCCGTTGCCGTGCTGCCGGTCAGATGCGAGCCGAATTCCAGCGTGTCGAGCGAGCCGACGAAGCCGCCCGGTGGGATGTAGCTGAAATCACCGTTGAGAACCGCGCCCGACTGGGCTGTACCAGCGTTGCCGGCGACCCACTGGTCATAAGGCGCCGAGCCCGGGCTGAACGAGCCATGGCTGCGATATGAGAAGGAGTTGAGCCACGTGGTTTCGAGATAGTTGACCCAATCGGGCGCACCGGCGGGGACCTGAATTCCTACACTCATTGTCTTTCTCCATTGATGGTTGGTTGTCCGTCGATCGACGAACCTCGGATCCGCGGCCGGCCGGCCGGGAAATGCTTAGAACTTGAAGTTGAGAGATGCCGTCGCCGTGCGTCCCGGTCCGGGCAGGCTGATGGTACCGAGCGCCGGGACGTAAGCGACATCGGTGACGTTGTTGACGGCAAAGCGAAGCTTGACGGTGTCGTTGAAGGCGTAGGACCCGTATATGTCGTAGAGCGAATAGTCTTCGGTGACGTAATTGCTCGCCAGCACGCCGATATTGGGTGAAGTGCCGCCGACATGGGTGGCGCGACCGCCGATCGTCAGCTTGTCATCGAACAGCCGCATGCCCGCATCGATGGTAAACTTGTTGCGCGGCGGCACGAAAATGATCGAGGGCTCGATCTCGTAGCTCGTGCCGTCATAGCTGTAGGTCGTGCCGAAATCCGTCTTCAGATAGGTGTAGGAAAGACCGGCATACCATTTACCTGCATCATAGCTCGCCTCCAGCTCGATGCCCTTCATGCGCGTCGTGCCGTCAACGTTGACATAGGAGGCATAGTCGCGTCCGGTCTCGGCGCGATGAACTGTCCCGAGCGCGATATAGTTTTCGATCTCGCGATAAAAGCCGACGGCCTTCAGGCGCAGGCTGTCATCAGCAGACAAGAGCCCGTCGGTCGTGGCATTCACGCCAAGCTCGAAAGTGTTGCCTTCTTCGGCCACGAGATCGGGATTGGGAGCGTTTTCCACGAGATTGACGCCGGGGTGACCGCCCGTCAGGAAGGTTTCCATGATCGTCGGAGGACGGAAGCTGCGCGAATATTTGGCGAAGGGCTGCAGCCAGTCGACAGGTTTGACGGCGAGCATGGCGGAGGGCAGCAGCGCGCCGTCCGAATTGTCCACATCGATGACGTTTTCCGGATAGACCGTCACGCGATCGATGGTCCCCGTCCAGATCCGGCAGGTCACGCCATCAGGGAAATACAACCGGCATCTTCGGTTGTCGATGGTCTTGACTTCGAGACCGTAGAGCGATGCGTCGCCCGAAAGATTGTAATAGTCGTAGCGCAGGCCGGCCTGCGCCATCAGCCAGTCGTCATGTTCGAACGTGGCATTGGTAAAGGCGCTGTAGACATCGCGATCGCCGGACGGGGTCGTGCCGGTATAGGTGGCCGTCATGTCGACGCCATTGAGGAAGTAGTCCTCAAGCGTCTCCGTCTTGCCGCGGTCGAAGAAGGCCTCGACACCGTAGTTCAACGAAAGCGAACCGGCTGAGGTCTCGAAGCGGCTGGTGTTGTCGATACTGAAGCCCAGCGTGCCGAGAGCGTAATTGACCGGGAAACCGTCGTCGTTGATGGCGGAACCGAAACGCTTCTCGCGGTTTCGCGTGTGATTGTACCAGAGGCGCGCATTGAGATCGATGAGTTCGCTGTCGGGATCCCAATGAAGGCTGCTGGTGACGGTATCGTTCAGGACCTGCTGCGTATCTTCATCAAGGTCGCCATCATTGTTGTAGGAGCCCTGGCTGAAGTCGGAATCGTTGCGAAGCCAGGTCATCGACATGTCGAGATCGTCGGTGAGCTCCGCCTCGGCCTTCAGCAGGTAAGAGTAGGAGTCCTGCCCTGTGAAGATCGCCGCTCCGTCATGCACGGAGCTGTCATAAAGCTTGATGTCGCCATTCTCGCCGATGTCATAGGCGCCAATCTTCTTGTGGCTGATGCCACCGAGCACCGAAAAGCTGTCCGACAGTCTGACCGCCGCCATGCTCGCGCCATCAAATTGGAACTCGTTGGTGCCAACGGTCGCGTTCGACTCGCCGCCCCACTGGCGGCCGTCTTCTATGAGGTCATCGGCCTCAATGGTTCGAAAGTTGACCGAGCCGCCGAGTGCGCCGGCTCCGCCAACGCCCGATGTGCCGCTCTTTTCCACGTCGATTTCACGGATAAAGGCAGTTTCGACATAGGTTCGCTGCGTCGATCCATGGCCGTTGCGCTGAAAATTCTGCCTCGCCCCATCGATCATGGTGACGACGCGGTTCTGATCCTGGAGGCCGCGAATATTGACCGTGACGCCGGGGTTCTGCCCCTCGGAGCGGTTGGCATAGACGCCGGCGGCGTTGTCGAGCAAGTCGCGTGCGTTACGGGCGGGAGAGCTTTGAATGGCCTCCCTAGAGATGACGCTGACGCTTGCCGGCTCCTCGTAGACCCAGTCGGGCGTGCCGCGATAACCCGCACCGGAACTTGGACGTCGGCCGCCCTTGATGACGATCGGAGCAAGTTGGGTAACACCATCCTCCTGCGGAATGGCATTCACGATATCGGCGCTGCCAATCGTCGCTGCGCCGCCATCTCCGGAAATATGAGCCGATACTCCCGTCCCCGACAGCATTCGATCAAGCGCGTCGGCAGGTGTCAATCGACCGGCCACGGCGCTGGTATTCACTGATCCTGTCGGCGTCGACGACAGCGTGATCTGCATGCCGGACTGACGCCCGAATGCACGGATCGCGTTCGCCAGGGGCTGGGACGGGATATCGAAGGGGAGTGTCGTGGCCGCTTGCGCTTGCGCCTTGTCGGCCGGCGCCGACTGCGCGTGAGCATTGGTTACTACAGACAAAATTGCAAAAGCGGTTGTCGCCAACAACCGTGCTCGCCACGCGTACCCACCCGCTTGGCACGCGCCGTTGAGCCTTAGAACCCCTACCCTCACTCGCATGCTCACTCTCGTCTCTCCAGTCGTTTGCGCCGATGTCGTGCCCGGCGCTTTCAACGAAATGACGATTGGCTCTCAGAGTTTTTTCAGGGTTTTCGGCTGGAGTGAGCTAAATCTTGATAATTACAGTCAAATTTTTTCTAGAGTCGGCTGACGATGCGCGCGAGCGAGGAGATTGAGCGGACCTTGCCGCCATAAGGTTCGACCAGCGCGCGCAGCGCCTGATCGGGTTGTCTGAGATTGTAGAAGCCCGTGACGCGTTGGCGGGCAAGCGTAGTGTCGGGAACCGATATCCAGGCGGGGTGATAGCGCTGGATCTGCTCGATCACCGAGGCAAGCGTTGCGTCCACGACGTAGAGTTCACCATTGCGCCAGTTGGCGATCTCGTCGACCGGGATCGTGTCCTTCATCATGACGGCGCTGTTCGGATCGACGGTCAGCAGATCTCCGGGCACCAGCCGTTCGGGCGGGGTCGCAGACGAACCCGCGATGGAGGCTTGAACGGAACCGTGCGCAAGGGCAATGCTGGTCAGCCCGTCGGCGAGCTCCACGTCGAAGGCCGTGCCGAGCACCTCGACGCGGACGCCATTTGCTTCCACCGTAAAGGGCCTGTCCTTGTCCGGCGCCACCTCGAAATACGCCTCGCCGGCAAGAAGCTTGATGCCTCGCCGTCCGTCGCCGTCGTTCAAAGCAATCGAGGTCGCGGCAGCCATCGTTACCGTGCTGCCGTCCTGAAGGGTGATCGTGCGGGTCTCCGCCGTTGACGTTGAATAGTCAGCGCTCAAGCGAAGCATTAAGCCGGGCGCAACGACAAGCCCAAGACAGAGTGCGGCCATAGCCGCCGCTGCCACGGCAACCCGCCGCCACGGTGCGCGATGCCGAGCCGCTGCCGGCTGTCGTATGACGGGTCTGGCCGCCGATCTCGACGCATATTCCCACTGCGATTGCATGGTCGGGACAACCTGCCCCATTGCGGCCCATGTCTTCTGCGTGCGCTCCCAGGCTAGGCGGTGTTCGCGACCGCTGGTCAGCCAGTGATCGAAGCGCGCTTTGATCTCACTGTCTTCTGGCCCTTCGTGCAGGAGAAGGAGCCAATCAGCGGCCGCCTCCAGCGCCTCGTCCGAGACTTCAGGCCTTTTATCTGGTTCGACGGCCATCAGTTCCCAGTCTTTCCTGTAGCCAAACCACGTCGCATCCCCGCTGTTTTACCGCTTCACGAACATTGACGTTTATCTCGCCCGTTTTTTTCACTCGGATTCGAGATTTTTAGCGGATCATCCCATTTTTTTGGCGAATTCGACAATTGCCGCCTTGATCAGCCTGTGGACGCCGGCCACCGAAATGTCGAGGTGGCTGGCGATGTCCTCCATGCGGTATCCGCCGAAGCGATGCATTTCGACAGCGATGCGTGCTTGGTCCGGCATTGCCGAAAGGATTGCGTCAACCTGCCTGACCTGATCGCAGAAGAGCGCGTTTTCCTCAGGCGTTCCCGTGTCCAGGGGAAGTCCCCACCACGGCGTATCTTCCGGGCGAGCGCGCAAGTCTCGCTTCTGGCGCCTGCGCACGTCGAGCGCGAGGTTCCGCACCATGCGGAAGAGATAGGCTTTCAATTTCTGAGGTGTGGCCGCATCTTCCGGCACGAATTTTATGAAGACCTCCTGGACGAGGTCTTCAGCTTCTTCTCGCGAACCGACGATGGGCGTAGCGTATCGAATGAGGTCGGAGCGATGTGCCGCATAGACCGCGTACCGCCGGTCGTCCTCCCTGATGCCCATAGCAATATCCATAAAGAAACGCGGAGACGAACAATCGGCGGCCAGCCAAACGCCGGATTGCAAATTCCGCATATTTCGCAACATGAGAGGTAAACCAAAAAAACTTGACAATTTCCAGCATGTTTTTTCCAGGATTGAATTTGCAGGAGTTTTTAAGTCGAGCGCCGCTTCGACCAGCGACCCGATGCGTGGAACCAGGATCCAGCTTCGCAAAGGCGGCACAGTTCGCGGCCGTCTCCTGTTTATCTCAGGCAATTGGGTATAGCGCCGGTCTCGCGGAGTAACGATCAGAGCAACGCAGCCACCGCATCAACAACTCGACATCGAACTCTAGGGGATGAACAGAGTTTTGTGTTGTGGCAAATGAAAAATCTGATTTACTGGCGCCGCGCTGCTTGGCTTTGAGGGGGATTTGGCCGATGGTGTTAACCCGCAGGAATATTCTGCTTGGTGGATTGGCGTTACTTGGCACCGGCGCGGTACAGAAGCCGGCTTTTGCCCAGGCGGCTTCCTATTTTGCCGGCACCGCCGTCGATAATGGTGTGACATTCAGAGCAACCAACTTCGCCAAGATCGACAAGCAATGGCACCGGCAGGTTGTCAAATATTTCAGTAGCGAGCCGATCGGCACCGTTGTCGTCGATACCAGGCACCATTTTCTCTATCTGATCATGGAGAACAAGACGGCCATCCGCTACGGCGTCGGCGTCGGCCGCGAGGGTTTCAAATGGTTCGGCCGCGCCACGATCGACAGCAAATCTCTCTGGCCGCGCTGGACACCGCCACCGGAGATGCGCAAGCGCCATCCTGAACTGCCCGAATTCGTGGCCGGGGGCTCACCGAAGAATCCGCTCGGCCCCCGGGCCATGTACCTGCATCGTGACGGCGTCGATACCGGCTATCGCTTCCATGGCACGCTGGAGCCCTGGAGCATCGGCAAGGATGCCTCCAGCGGCTGCATCCGCATGTTCAGCGAAGACGCCATCGATCTTTACCAGCGTTGCCCGATCGGCACCGCGGTGCAGGTTCTGCCGCATATTGCCGATCAGGCGCCCGCCGCCGAGGTCAGCCAGGCCACCCCGGTCGAATGAGGAAATCACCCTGATGTCTGTTTTGACCGCATATGCAAGGCACCTTGCCGCCACGGCCATGCTTCTGGCACTCACGGCCTGCACCACCACCGATATCGCTTCCGTAGAGGAACCTGCGGCAGCACCGCTGACCGGCCAGACCAACGATCCCGCGCCCGGTTTCGAGAACGTCAAGGCTGGCAGTGAAGAGGATTTCATCCTCAGTGTCGGCCGACGGATCTACTTCACGCAAGATTCCGCTAAGCTCGACACCGTCGCCATGACAACGCTGGACAACCAGGCTGCCTGGCTGAACAGGAACCCGACCTGGCTGGTCAAGCTGCAGGGATTTGCCGACGATTCCGGTTCGGAGTCGAAACTGAAGACCCTGTCGCAGCAGCGCGCCGATGCCGTTATGGCCTATCTCGTCTCGAAGGGAGTCGACACCGGACGCATGTGGGCCAAGGGTTACGGTGCGGACCGCGAAGTCCGCGACTGCACGCAACGTTCCTGCAAGGTGCAGAATAGGCGCGTCGTCGCCAATCTGCGCACGGAGCGCGATGCGACCTGATTGCAATTTACTACGTCGATCTCTGAAATCCGCCCTCGCCCTCCTGTGATCGTTCGCGAGGCGGAAACTTATGTTCCTGCTCGACTTGGGCGGAAGTACTCTACTCCACTTCATCAATAGTGATGAAGCGAAGCATCCGACCCTCCATCTTCCTCAAGGCTCCGTCTGATTGCACACTGGCGTTGCGGTGCTGGACCTTGCGTCCGGTGTCCGCGCAACGCCTAAAGCATTGAACCTGTATCCGTTTAAGGATGCTTTGCAGGCTGGACATGTAGATGAAGCTATCGTACCGCGTTCCTCGCATCTTCTTTCGTGCGACGTTTGCCATCAGTGCGCTCGTATTTCTTGCCGGACCCGCGTTGCCGGCGCTCGCCGATGACACGCCCTTTACCCCGCAGACCAAAATCCGCCTATCGATTGTCCAGTGGATGYCATCCAAAGGCCAATATGAACGATGGGATGCGCTTGGCGGCGAATACACCGTCTCGGATGACGGCCAGGTCTTTTTGCCCTTCCTTGGACCTCTTCCCGTTGGCAATCTCGATAACGCCAGTCTCACAAACGAGATTGCCAAGCGCCTGCAGGCAAAAATCGGATTGGTTCAGGCACCCGCAGTAACCATCGAAATTCTCGAATACCCGCCAATCTACGTCGTGGGAGACGTAACCACGCCCKGGGAGTACAAATTTCGCCCCGGACTGACCGTCCTGCAATCGCTCGCGCTGAGCGGCGGCCCGCTCCGCGCCAAAGGTTCGCAGCAAACGGAGTCTATCAAGCTCGCAGGCGAATTGCGCGAGATCGATCACTCCATCCTGCGCGCCACCGCGAAATTATCGCGACTCCAGGCCGAAATGGATGGCGCGAAGGAGATTACCTTCGATCAGACGACCGGCGCCGACCAGCAATTTACCGCCGGGATATACAACGAAGAAAGGATTATCTTTCAGGCTCGTGCAAGTGCGCTTCAGAGGCAGTCAAAGGCGTTCACGGAATTACGTGATCTTTTGACCACGGAAATTTCGACGCTGGAAGAGAAGCTGACGGGCGCAGACGATAATATCAAATCTGTCGAGGACCAACTGACCAGCGTTAAGTCCCTGGTCGAGAAAGGCCTCACGCTCTCTTCAAGGCAGATGGACCTGGAGCGGTTGCTGACGACCTACCGTTCCGACAAGCTCGACCTGGTCACCGCCATCATGCGGGGCCGGCAGGCGATCAGCGAGACAACGCGAAATCTCGAGGGACTTTCCGACACGCGCCGGAGCGAAGTGGCGACCGAAGCGCAGTCTGAACGGGCAAGTCTCGATCAGTTCAAGATGAAGCGCGAGATGACGCAGAAGCTGCTCCTCGAAGACCTTGCGAGCAATGACGGCGTCAAGAGCTCCGGCGAGGAACTCCCGCTTACCTTTAGCGTGAGCCGTCGGAACGAAGGACAAATCAATCAGTTCCAGGCTTCGGAAACGACAGCATTGGCGCCGGGCGATGTGGTGAGAGTCGTTCAGCCTCGTATTTTGGATAGTTCATCTGAGATCGACCCCGACCAATCTCCCAAGAGCCAGACGCTCGCAGACCGGGCCAGCCAGTGACCGGCGAAAAGCATGTGTGCGATCAAGCTTGCTGCGAGGTAGCCTCGTGCTCCCGGCCCATAAGGCAAACGGCTAGGGGGATCTGATGACTTTGCGCATGACCCCGCCAAGTGGCCATACTTATACCCAGATCCTCAAATCGACGATACTGATGGGCGGCTCCTCGCTGGTGAACGTCGCGCTCAGCATCGTCCGCAATAAGGCCCTGGCTGTCCTGCTCGGGCCGGAAGGTGTGGGACTTATCGGCCTCTACGGGTCGATCATCGATATGGCACAAGCGACCGCTGGTCTGGGAGTGAGCGGCAGTGGCGTACGCCAGGTCGCAGAGGCTGCCGGTACCGGCGATGCAGAGAGGATCGCACGATCGGCGACAGTCCTCAGGCGCATATCGATGGTGCTCGGGCTGCTTGGTGCGCTCTTGCTTGCCGCGCTGGCGTTTCCGGTCTCGAATTTCACCTTTGGCGACTACCGGCATGCCGGCGCGATAGCGCTGCTCTCCCTGGCCGTATTTTTTCGCATGGTCTCCGCCGGGCAAACTGCGTTGATCCAGGGCATGCGGAACATTAGAAATCTTGCCCTTATCAACGTGCTCTCGGGGCTCTTCGGCACGGTAATCAGCATCCCGCTGATCTATCTGTTCGGCGCACCGGCGATCGCACCGTCTCTCGTCGTGATTGCAGCTGCTTCAATCCTTCCCACTTGGTGGTACAGCAGGCAGATCAGCACGCATCCTGCGCCAATGTCAGCGCGCCAGTTCGGTCGGGAAGCAACGGCTTTGCTCAGGCTCGGCTTTGCGTTCATGGCAAGCGGGCTTCTGACCTTCGGCGCCGCCTATGCTATCAGGATCATCGTGCTGAATGAGGGGGGCGTTGCTGCGTCTGGGTTGTATCAGGCGGCCTGGGCGCTTGGAGGTCTCTATGCGGGCTTCATCCTGCAGGCGATGGGCACGGACTTCTATCCGCGCCTGACTGCAACCGCAGAAAACAATGCCGAGTGCAACCGGCTGGTCAATGAGCAGGCGGAAATCAGCCTGCTGCTGGCAGGGCCCGGTCTGCTCGCCACCCTGACCCTGGCACCGCTCGTGATGAGCTTGTTCTATTCCGCGGAGTTTCATGGGGCGGTGGAGCTTCTGCGCTGGATCTGCCTGGGAATGCTGCTCAGGATTGTCGCCTGGCCGATGGGTTTCATCGTTCTGGCTAAGGGTGCGCAGACGATCTTCTTCTGGACAGAGGTCGCGGCGACGCTGGTGCATGTGGGGCTGGCGTGGCTCTTCGTGTCAAAGTTCGGCACGCCAGGGGCCGGCATGGCGTTTTTCGGCCTCTACGTCTGGCATAGTATCCTGATTTACGTGATTGTGCGGCGGTTTACCGGCTTCCGCTGGTCGGCCGCCAACCGCCGGCACGCGCTGCTCTTTCTGCCCGCCTCGGGATTGGTATTCTCTGCCTTTTTGATCTTGCCTCGATGGCCGGCGATGGTGATCGGCTCTCTCGCCGTGGCGCTCACAGGGCTCTACTCGCTGCGCATGTTGGTGGAACTGCTTCCGCCGGAGTCACTGCCCGCAATCGTCAGAGGATGGATCACGAAATCCGCGTAACAAATAAGCGCGCATCAGACGATGCGCGCTGGGCCTTGCATAATCTAAGCTCTGCAGCATGCAGATACTGCATCAGGCAAGAGCGACGTCGCGATCGTGCTGTAAGATAGGGCGTCCATTGATGGCTTCAGCAAGAGATCCGCGAAGTGCCTCAACAACCCTTGCGATGTCTGACTCCGTCATCTGGACATAGAGCGGCAGGATGATCGTTTGCTGCTGCGCTGATACGCTTCGCATCAGGCTTGTGGCAGCGCGATGGGAGCTCTGGTCGGAATAGGCTCCCTCCAGATGAATGTTCATTACACCGCGCCGGGTCGAGATTCCATGATCGAGCAGTGCCTGCATAACTGTCCGCTGGTCGACAGCATCAGGCAGTCGCACGCAAAAGCTCTGCCAGTTGCTGCGCGCCCAATGCGGCTCGACCGGCGAAAGCCCAGGAATCGTGGATAGGCCCTCGCAGTACTGCTCGGCAAGCCGTCTGCGCTGCGCAATCAGCCCCGGCAGCCGCCGTAACTGTTCCCGTCCGACGGCGGCCTGAAGGTCGGTCATACGGTAGTTGTAGCCCAGTTCGTCATAGTCTTCGAAGATCACCTGTTTCGAGCCATGACGAACGGCATCAGTGACGCTCATGCCATGCTGTCGCCACAGCCGGAATTTTCGATCATATTCGGGATTGGCGGTGGTCAACATGCCACCATCCCCTGTCGTGACGACCTTGCGAGGATGGAAGGAGAAGCAGGCAATGTCGCCATGCGGTTTGCCGATCTTTTCCCAACGCCCGTCCCACAGAATTTCGCTTCCCGTCGCGCAGGCTGCATCTTCGATAACCGGGAGCTGATGGCGCTTGCCGATCTCCACGATCGAGCGAAGATCGCAAGGCATGCCAAGCTGATGCACGCAGAGGATTGCCTTGGTGCGGGGCGTGATTGCCGCTTCGATCAGGCTGGCGTCGATATTGTAACCATCCGCCTCGATATCGACGAAAACCGGCACTCCACCGCAGTATCGCACGGCGTTCGCGGTGGCGATGAACGAATGGCTGACCGTGATGACTTCATCGCCAGCACTGACACCGACCGCCATTAAGGCGAGATGAAGCGCGGTCGTGCAGTTGGAAACGGCGCAGGCATGCGCGGCGCCGACAAAGGCCGCGAATTCGGTCTCGAAAGCGGCGACTTCCGGCCCTTGCGTCACCCATCCTGACAGAATAACGCGGCGCGCAGCCTCGGCCTCCTCTTCGCCAAGAACGGGCTTGGCGACTGGAATTGTAGATGGTGACGGGCTCATGCGGCTTGGCCTCCTGCTGCAGCGGTCTTCGACTGCCACCATGCAACAAGGTCGCGAAGCCCCTGCTCCATCGATATTTCCGCCTTGAAGCCCAGGAGCTTCTCGGCTTTGCTGATATCGGCAAGACGACGGGTCACACCGTTGACCGTGCGGGCCTCTTTGTGCTGCGGTTCGAGCGAGACACCCATGATGCTGCTCAGCATCTGCGCGAGCTGCAAAAGGCTTATTTCCTCGCCGCTCGCGACATTGAAAACTTCGTCCGTGACATCGCTCTTCGCAGCCAGCAGGTTTGCCCGCGCGATGTCGCGTGCATCGACGAAATCCATCGTCTGGCTGCCGTCTCCGTAGATGAGAGGTGGCATTCCGGCCGCCAGACGCTCCATCCAGCGGATCAGCACTTCGGTATAGGCGCCGTAGACATCCATTCGCGGCCCATAGACGTTGAAATAGCGCAATGCCACATAGCGCAGGCCATACATCTCCGCGAAGCTGCGAAGCAATCCTTCGTTGAACGTCTTGGCCGCGCCGTAGATCGTCCTGTTATTGTAGGGATGATGCGCTTCGGTGGTCGGAAAGCTCTCGGCCAATCCCAGCACAGAGGCCGAGGAAGCAGCAACGACCTTCGACACACCTGCCTTGACGGCGGCTTCGAGAACATTGAACGTGCCCTCGGCCAGAACATCGAAGGCGAGCCGCGGATCTTCCGCGCATTGCGTAATGCGGATGGCCGCCTGATGAAAGACGATGTCGACGCCCTCGAAGGTTTTCGCAAGCAGTGCTCTGTCGCGGATATCTCCCTCGATGATGTTAACGGATCCACTGGCTATTGCCGTGCTGAGATTGTCCCGGCGTCCGCGCACGAAATTGTCGAGGATAATGATCTCACGCGGTTTTTCCGATGCGACGAGATCGGCAATATGCGAACCGATCAGACCGGCACCGCCGGTAATGAGTACCCGTTTGTTTCTCATGATCTTCCCTCACGCGACATGTTCGTCATCGGATCATTCTCCGAACGCCAACGTATGAATTTTGCAGGTACACCCGCAGCAACTGAAAACGGTTCGACGTCGGAAACGACAACTGCCCCCGCTCCAACGATAGCCCCCTTCCCGATGGTCACGCCGGGAAGAATGGTCGCATTCGTTCCGATATCGGCCTCTGCACAGATGCGGACAGGCTTGATTTCAAGATCCGTGCGAATGATCGGCACATCCACCGGCAGTGCCGTGTGGGTCGAGCCAAGCACCTTGGCGCCAGGCCCCCACCCGACAGAATCCTCGATCACCAGATCGCGCGCGTCGAAATAGGCCATCGGGCCGATCCAGACATTGTCGCCGATCACGCAAGTGCCATCGTAGCGCCCCTGGATATAGGCCTGGGCACCGATGAACACCCCATTGCCGATTTCGAACGTTTCCGGGTGTTTGAAACCGGCACCGCCTGCGACCTGCAATCCCGTGCCGCAACTGCGCGCTATCGCTTGCCAGATGGCTTTCCGCATCATGGTGTCGACGACACCATCACCCGTCGCGAAACGACCGTAGAGTTCGATCAGGCCAGCGCGCCCGTATGATTGCCTGAGCTCTTCGGCCAACCCGGCTTGGTAGGCAGGATCTACCGGCCTTCCATGACGGCCGTGGACCGCCTGCACGACCCGGGCCTCGCGATTAGCTGACATAAGCGTACTCCAGCGCGGCGGCGACCTGATCGACGTGCCACGCCGGCATCTCGGGATAGATCGGCAGCGAGAGGACCTCCCGTGCGGCGGCTTCCGAGATTGGGAAGTCGCCAGCCTGGTAACCAAGGTCGGCATGCGCCTTTTGCAGATGAACTGGGATCGGATAGTGCAGCCCAGACTGAATGCTCTCCGCGCTCAGTACGCGCTGAAGCGCATCGCGATCGCGACTTCTAATGGCATAGACGTGGTAGACGTGGCGCCGGTCGGTGATTTCGACAGGTGTCCTCAAATTTGCCGAACCGCCAAGCAGCGACGAGTAGCGGCGGCCATGGGCACGCCGTGCTTCTGTCCAGGCTTCGAGATGCCGAAGCTTTATGCGCAGGATCGCACCCTGAATGGCATCCATACGGTAGTTGAAGCCCTTCAGCAGATGGTGATAGCGTTGTTCCTGACCCCAGTCGCGCAGCATGCGCATCGCCTTGGCCTGATCGTCGCTGTTCGTGACTACGATACCTCCCTCGCCGCAGGCGCCGAGGTTTTTTCCCGGATAGAAGCTGAAGCAGCCTGACGTGCCGATGCTGCCAGCGCGCGCGCCTTTGTATTGGGCACCGTGCGCCTGGCAAGCGTCCTCGATGATCGGTATGCGGTAGTGGTCAGCAACCGCCTTGATCGCGTCCATATCGGCCATCTGACCGTAGAGATGGACGGGAATAATGGCCTTGGTTCGGGGCGTGATCTTTGCCTCGAGCTGAGCCGGATCCATCGTGAGCGTCACGGGCTCGACATCGACGAAGACGGGTCGTGCGCCTGCGTAGCAGATCGCAGATGCGGTCGCCACGAAGGTAAATGGCACGGTGATGACTTCATCGCCGGAGCCGACGCCTGCAGCGAGAAGCGACAGATGCAGGGCACTCGTCCCGGTGTTGACGGCTATCGCATGTCTGACGTTGCAATAATCCGCGAATTCCTGCTCGAAGCGGGCGACTTCCTCGCCCAGAATGTATTGCCCCGAGGCCAGGACGCCGAGCACGGCGGCGTCGATTTCGTTCTTGAGCGATTGATATTGTGCTTTGAGGTCCAGAAAGGGGATCATGCAATGCGCCTCGCCTCTTCGAGCTCGATGATACGACCGCGCTGGGCGAGCGACCGGCTCGCTGCTTCAAGGGTGCGAACGACACGCAACCCGGCCTGGCCGTCCGTAATGGGGCGCGAATTCTGCTCGATGCACTCTACGAACTGATCCAGTTCGCGTTTCAATGCTTCGGTCATATCGAGCTTGGGCGCCCACATGTCGCCGCTGCGGTAGCCGACCATCATCTGATGCACCTTCTCGCCGTAGGCCTGAGAATTGGGGTTCAGCGTGATGCCCTTGTCGTAAACCTTGATCTTTTCGCTGGGCTCCAGATCGTCGTAGACGACCATCTTGTTGCTGCCGCCGATCAGTGTGCGGCGCACCTTGACCGGCGCCAGCCAATTGACGTGGATGTGGGCTATAAGCTTGCTTTCGAAGAAAAGCGTCAGATAGGCGATATTCTCCGGTTCGCCGAGCACATGGCTCATGCCCGTCGCTGAAACGGCCACCGGCCTTTCCTGCACAACATGGTCCAGGATGGAGAGATCATGCACCGCGAGGTCCCAGATGACGCTCACATCGTGCTGGAAGAGGCCCAGGTTGACCCGAACCGAGTCGTAGTAATACATGTCGCCCAGGCCGCTTTCGACCAGTTCGCGCATCTTGCGGACGGCGCCGGTGTGGACGAAGGTATGATCCACGGCCAGCACGAGGCCTCGGCGCGCGGCCTCGTCGACCATGCGCGAGGCCTCCTCCGTCGTCGATGCCATCGGTTTTTCGACGAAGACATGTTTTCCGGCCATCATAGCCTGCATTGCGAGCTTGAAATGGGTTGAGACCGGCGTTGCAATGGCGATTGCGTCCACTTTCGGATCGCGCAGGACTTCCTCGAAATTATCGGTGATCGTTATTGCGGGGTAGCGGCTTTTAACTGCCGCCAACCGCTCCACATTGAGATCACAGACCGAAATGAGCTGCGCGCCGGCCGCTTCCGAAATGTTGCGAACCAGGTTTGGCCCCCAATAGCCATATCCAACAACAGCAATACCGATCATCGCATTCCTCCCAACGTTTGCATGTTGACTGACCGGTCATGAACGCGACCGGTGATCCTGGCCGGTACGCCGGCAACGATAGCGCCGTCAGGCACGTCCTTGGTTACGACCGCACCGGCGCCAACCTGCGCGGCCTCTCCGATGGTCACGCCAGGCAGAATGGTGGCGTTGCTGCCGATCGACGCGTGGCGCTTGACCAGAGTGGGGATGACAACCCAGTCGGCTTCGGTCTGCAGACTGCCATCGGAATTGACGGCGCGCGGATAGGTATCATTGGTGAACATGACCCCGTGGCCGATAAAAACGCCTTCTTCCAGCGTCACGCCTTCACAAAGGAAGGAATGGCTGGAGATCTTGCAGTCTTTCCCGACGAGGACGTTTTTCTGGATTTCAACGAAGGTGCCGATGCGCGTGCCGGCGCCGATCGTGCAGCCGTAGAGATTCACAAGATCTCGATGATGGATGACGCAGCTATCATCCAGCTTGACGTTCGATGCAATCATTACGCATGCACCCCTACTCTTCAACAAACCCCGATTTCCAGATGAAACCGAACAATCATATGATTGCGCCCAAGGTTTCATCGCGACGGGACAACTATTTCTTCCCATTCAAAGAGAATTGTTTTTGTTATCTGAGTAAAGAAACAAAACGTCGAAGCTTATTCACCTAAAGACGTATCTACTTAGGACGACGTACGCCGAAGTTCATAGCCCGYGATCAATTTTGGTGGTGGAGCAAATCCGGATTTGACTCAGTCATACGCCGGCGGCCGACATTATTTTCATGCGTTTAGCGGCTCGATCCGTAGCCGGGGTGCAACGTAATCAACCATTCGGCGAACGGCTTAGTATCGTATAAGTTTAGATCAAGAATTACGTCCTCTTTACACCTTCCGATGGAACTAATGTGGGCATTTAGCCTATATTAGCTAGTTTAACATCACGAGAACTGTGGTATTGAATTCCTACTTTAGTGCTTCCAAACCCTCATATCTGAAGGGCTTGAGTGTTCGATTTTGTTGAGGCGTAGGGAAACTCGGCTGGGGAGGATGAGGCAGTGAATTCAGCGCTAATACCAAATTTAGATCTTAGACAGGAAAATGTAGCTCTTCCACTTAAGGTAGAGAATAGTTCAGCGGCATCGACCTTGCTGTCGGGGCCAAAGCACTCTCTCATGATCCTGGATAACCGTGAACTTGATCGGCAATGCCTGGCGCAATGCATGGCGGCCCACAAGACGGATTTACTTATCCTGGCATTTGGAACGGTTGAAGAGTGGAAGCAAAAACGCGACGAGTATCCGCCGCTTTCGGCAATCCTCTTGAACATTGGCGGCAAAAAAATCGACGATCCGGCCGTCTCGGAGCAAATCAGTAGCCTTTCGTCGGAATTCGGGACGATACCAGTCATCGTACTGGCTGATAGCGACGATTTCACCCAAATCGTGCGGGCGCTCGAATTTGGAGCCAAGGGCTACATACCCGCCTCGGTCAGCGTCAGCGTCTGTATGGAACTGATCGCGCTGTCAGTGGCGGGAGGCGTTTTTGTGCCTGCGAGCACCCTATTCGCCATGCGTCATTTGCTGGAGTCCAGCAACTCGATCGCTCGCCCGTTGGCCGGCATATTCACGGATCGTCAGGCCGAAGTTGTAGAGGCTCTCCGGCGCGGAAAGGCGAACAAGATCATCGCCTATGAGCTCAATCTGCGGGAAAGCACCGTCAAGGTTCATGTTCGCAACATCATGAAAAAGGTAAAAGCAACCAACAGAACAGAGGTCGTGTTCAAGATAAACGATCTCTTCAAGGAAAGTATTACCGCCCCCGAAAAAAGCAGAGACCGAGCAGATGCTATCGGACGATCAACTGTTGCGTCACATCACTAACGCGGTCTTGACCTGAGCCATGCTCGGCGGCGCAAAGCAAAATGCGCCGCCGAGGCACGATCTGGCACCAGGGCGCCAAAGCTTGGATGTGATCGCTCAGCCTGYGAAGGTCGCCATGTGCATCTCCACTTCCGGCTCTGCCCTACACGCAATAGCCCACCGCTGATTCTTCCTCGCCAATTTCCCTGGCTCGGCCTAGACTGGGCAGCCGCCTGTAGTCCTTGGGGTTGGCGGGCTGCTGAGCTCGTCTTCCAGAATAACTCAATGAAAACATGTCGTTTAAGCAATTGCCAGCGATCACGAAGGATGCCTGGAAAGCGCCGTTCGGATCCTGCGCAACGGGATCMGCTGCGAACGGGAGATCAGACCCTTTGCAAGATGCCAAAAATATCGAAACTCCGGCAGTGGTGGCACGTTTGGCCTCAAGTGATTCAAGCGCAATGCGATCATCATCTGATCGACGCCTGAGTACAACCGCTGGCGCCAGCCAATATCAAGTCCGTGATGTCTAGACGCTGTACGATCGCCGGTCTCGCTTTCTTCGAAGGGACCGTGACGAAAAACGTTCGCAAGATCTGGCTGCTGACAACGATCGAGAATCTCGGCGAAGCATGCAAGCCATTCGTGATCGCTTCGTCTGGGAAGCCGGTGAATGCTCTTTCGATCTGTGGCCGACAGTTCTAAGGCCGGCCGATTGTCTTCTCGACGGTCTCGATCGAGGACGAGGCGCGCACGCCTGAGTTCGTTATGGGATAGGGATGGATAAAAGTCCTGCAATCGCCGCGCTTGGACGAGTTGGCCTTTGCAGACCAACGCGAGAAGGAAATACGCCCATTCGACCGGATCCGGGGCGGCCGCCCCGTAGTCGATCATCGTTACCTTGATTAAGCTCACCAGAAGCTTGTAAGCGCGATCGGCATCGCCCTCATGCAAGGCGCAGATGGCGAGACCGAATTTGGCTTCGGGCAGGTAGGAAACGTAATCCAAGCAGCGCGCGTAGCAGTCCTTGGCCTCCTCGAGTTTACCCTGCTCAAGAAGCAAATCGCCTTGCTTCAGTAAAACGCGGTCGCTTGCCCGCCCGGCTACATGGATGCTTCCCCGCTGGGAGATGCGCTCAACTTTTATAAGGTCGCCGAAAGGCCCGGGCTGAATGATTTTTTCCCCGGATCGCAGGCCGCTGTTCAATATGAACCACTGATATATTTGTGGTCTGTGATTCAGAGTGTGGCGCGAGTGGACCAGATTATAGCCGGCCGTCGAGATGCGCTGTATTTCAGCTGGATGAGCAAAGAGGTATTCCAATCGTTCAACCACGTCGTACTGGTCGGTGAAGATGCAATTCTCCATGTCGTTAAAGCCAGCCGCCTGCAGTGCTGCCGTCCGTTCCGTCACGAGACAGGTGTTCGCCCCTGGAATCTCGAAGTGTTTGCGCACGACCTCGCCGGCCATGGTTCCGCATGTGGGCACGACGAGGCTCGCGTTGAGGGCGCGCGCATAGGCCTCTCCTGCCAGCAACTGGGAGGCAAGTTTGCTCTCATAGGTATGCTGAGGCGAAGCCAGGCAGGGATATCGATCGCGGATGATCGGAAAGACCTTCTGCCGCCAGGGGTAAAGGCCATTGACCTGGCCCGTGAGCGTGACCGGTATGATCTTGTGCTGGTGATAGTCTTGATAGACTTCGGGATCGACGAAGTTTGGCCAGACGAACAGGTTGTCCTTCAGCTCCGGCATATATTCCGGAGCCAGGGTCGCAATCGAGAAATATGTCTCGATGCCCCATTGCTCCATATCGGAAAGGAAACCACTGCGCCGGTCGCACCATGGATCGGCGTTATGAAGACCAAGCTTCGGAACGCCGATATGGGCATCGGTGTTGATGATTCTTATCCGCCGTGAACCCTGTGACCGGTAGCCGCTTTCAAACAGCGTCAGATCCGGCTGGCATCTTTCGCATACCTCCGCATAGTCGCAGTCGCGGTTTACGACGACGACATCAAAGTGTGTGCCGAGGCATTTGACCTGCTGCTGCATATGCAGCAGCAGGTAACCGGACGCGTTCGCATTGGGTTGGTGGTCCCATTGAAAGAAAACGAGCCTTGGTTTGCGATGATTGGCGTTGCTATTCATATCCCTAACGAACGGCTTCCTGAACAGGAAGGCCAACGGCCGGAACAGGCAGGTGCGTGTAAGCCGTTTGCGGGGACCTGACGTCAGGCATGCTCCTGGATCCAAGGGAAAGCTTCCACTCGAAATAAGCGATCGTTCTTTCGAGCCCTTCCCGCAGGTTCACCGTCGGCTGCCAACCCAGTTCCTGCCTTGCGCGGCTGATGTCCGGCTTGCGCTGCGTCGGGTCGTCGATTGGGAGAGGATTGAAGACGATGCCTGACTTCGATCCAGTCATTTCGATCACCATCTCAGCCAGTTCCCGGACCTGGAATTCTCCCGGGTTGCCAAGATTGATCGGGCCTGTAACGCCAGCCGGCGCGCCCATCAGGCGGATAAAGCCTTCGATCAGATCGTCCACGTAGCAGAACGAGCGCGTCTGCGTGCCGTTGCCGAAGATGGTGATCGGCTCGTTTCGAAGCGCCTGAACGATGAAATTGGAAACGACGCGGCCGTCATTGGTCTGCATGCGCGGCCCGTAAGTATTGAAGATCCGCGCCACCCGGATTTCCACGCCGTATTGACGATGGTAGTCGAAGAACAGCGTTTCGGCGCAGCGCTTGCCTTCGTCATAACATGCTCGCGGGCCGATGGGATTGACGCTGCCGCGATAGTCCTCCGTCTGCGGATGGACTGCCGGATCACCATAAACTTCGCTCGTGGAGGCCTGGAAAATCTTCGCCTTGGTGCGCTTGGCGAGGCCAAGCATATTGATGGCGCCGTGCACGTTGGTCTTGACCGTCTGAACGGGATCGACTTGGTAGTGGACTGGAGATGCCGGGCAGGCGAGGTTGTAGATCTCGTCAACTTCCACATAAAGCGGGAAGGTAATGTCGTGGCGAAGGATCTCGAAACGGGGGTCGTCGAGAAGATGCAGAACGTTGTCGCGCGAACCTGTGTAATAATTGTCCACGGCGAGGACGTCATTGCCCTCTCGCAAGAGTCTTTCGCACAGGAATGATCCCAGAAATCCGGTGCCACCCGTAACCATAATTCGCTTCTGTCCGTGCATTGATGTGCTCCGTTGTTGATGTTTGCCTCGCAGGACGAGGATGAGGTCAGTAGGCTCCCCTGCGCTTGAAGACCGCAGGGATTGTGCTGAGAAGGATGTGCCAGTCGAACCACAGGGACCGGTTGTCGATGTAGAACTCGTCGAGTTGCTGCTGCAGTTCGATATCTGCACTGCTTCGTTCGGATATCTGCCAGAGGCCTGTCAGGCCCGGTGTTACCGAGCGGCGCTTGTCACGAAACTCACCGTCCATCGCCAGGAGGTGGTATTCGGGGAAAGGACGCGGCCCTACGAAGGCCATCTCGCCTGCAATGATATTCACCAGCTGCGGGAGCTCGTCAAAACTCGACGAGCGCAGAAGATGCCCGATGACAGGCAGGACGCGAGGATCTTCCTTGAGCTTGAAATGGGCCAACCATTCGGCCCGCATGGCGGGGTTCTCTCGGAACAATGCTTCGAGGCGCTCTTCCGCATCCTGGTACATCGTCCTGAGTTTCAGGACGTGCACCGGCTTGCCGGACAGACCTTCCCTGGCATGTCTGAAAAAGACGGGACCCGGATCGATGGCATAGATTGCGGCCGCAGCAATCGCAATAAAGGGTGCAACCACGATCGTTGCAGGTATGGCGATCGCGAGATCGACGATCCGCCGGACCAGATCCGAGCTTAACGACTTCTCACCATTGGTGAGGCGAACGCCGATCTCCCCGCCGACATCTGCAGGCCGCAATCCACTTACCTTGAGGCTCGGCGTATCGGACAGAAGGATGACTTCGGCGAATTGTCGGCGAATTGCGGCCAGATCGGCGATCAGCGAACCTGTGTCGCCGGCAATCAGGGCGATGGATGGCCCGCCGTCCGGCGATACGTCTGGTGCATCAGAAGAATAGGGCTCCGGCTTGATGCCATACTGCCAATGATCCTTGAAATATGCCATCAGCGCGGGGATATGATTGCTGCCCCCGATGATCACCGCGCGCTCTCCCCAGATTCCAAGCCTCCGGCACAGGCCTCGTGCGAGCCAGTGCGTGACAGGCTGGACAATCAGCCCGAGGCCAAGGAAGCCAACGATAGCAAGCAGCAGTCGTTCCCCTTCCGGCAGCAGGACTGCTCCGAACGCCGCGATGACGGCCACCTTGACGGAAGCTGTCGTGCGACGACGCAGAAGTTCGTGGTCGTGAAGCCGATATCCGGGATAGAGCCGAGCCGACGCATAAAGAAGGATCGCCGCCAATGCTGCGAGGGCGAAAGCGCGCTCCAGTACCGTTCCTTCTGAACCAGTGGGAAGAAAGGGCAGAAGAGCAAAATAGGCAATCACATAGCTCGCGATGTCGCCGCCAATTAGGAGTGACGATGTTGCAAGCCGAGGGAGCGGGCGCCGGAGTGCGGCCGACATATTGAGCCCTGTCTGCCTTGAAGGATCGACAGACTTGGCGTTCGCAATGGGTGGAACAGAGCTTGCCGAAACTGTCCGCGAGGCTGTGTCGCTTGTGCCGATTGCCTTCGGCGGAGCTGATGGCATTGCTGACGGTGCAAACGACGACATAGTGGTTTTACTCCTTTACAGCCTTTGTCTCGACGCACCTGATCCGGAAACCGCGTCTTCGATCGGAAACTCCCGAAGCCCCAACCTCTGAAAGGCAGTCAGTGAGATGAAAGTCGGCACGACGAGCGCATAGCGTCGCCACAGCCGTCGTGGCTCGCATAAAAGACGGAACGCCCACTCGAAGCCGCTTCTTTGAATGACCCTCGGAGCTTGCCGTTTGAGGCCGGCGTGAAAGTCGAATGCAGCTCCGACTCCGATGAGAACCGAAGCGTCCAGACGGTCGCGCATGCGCGCCATCCAGAATTCCTGCTTGGGACTGCTCAGTCCGACCCAGATGATATCCGCGCCTGACCGATTGATCCGCTCAGCAACATCCGTTTCCTCTTGCGGCGAAAGTTCGCGAAAAGGCGGCGCATAGGAGCCGACTATCCGTGCTTCCGGGCATTTTGCGATAAGTCGAGCCTGCAGCTGCTCCAGCGTCTTGGCCGTCGCACCGTAGAGGAAGTGACGCAAGCCTTTGGATCTGCCGGTCTCGAAAACAGATAACATCAGATCCGGTCCGTAGACCCTGTCACTTTCCACATGGCCAGCATGTTTCAGCGCCCATACCAACGGCATGCCGTCGGGAGTTACCAGGAATGCGCGGTTATGTATGGACCGAAGCTCGGGATCTTTTTGACACCGCACGACGCCGTGCGCGTCGCGAACGCACACATATTCTTTCCTGCCGTCTTCAATCGCCTTTTCAATAAGTCCGGTCGCGCTTTTGAGATTGACTGCCGAAATTCGAACACCAAGTACATTCGTCCACTTCAGAGAACCCGTTGGATCAAGGACTGACGTTTGGTTTCTGTCTGCTGGTGAATTTCTCATGACCTACGCTTTTGCCAACTGAAACTGTTACCAGAATATGCTGGCAAGACCGTTGCCTCCATACTTGCATCTCCAGCTATTGGACGTAGAAAGACCTAACATTTCTATTTCACACACGGAAATGACTTACGATATTCGAAGTAAGGCAGTATCCCGGGGGTATGCCTCATTGCTCTTTTTGATAAGCGTTAYCCCCGAAAAGAGCGGTTTGACCTTCATGGAGCAGCGGAAGACAGTCGCTTTAGCGCAATCAGAGCTGGGGAGGTTTGAGCGCGATAAAGCCGGGGGAGAGACAATGGTGAATTCAATAGGGGGGAATTCAATAGGTGAATTGCGGGTGCCGGCCGGAGGGCCGTCAATGGCGCCAGCAGTACCAGTCAGCTGCAGAACGATTTGAGCTCTGATGGCTACATCGTCATCAGGGATGTCCGTATGCATACGCCGGGAACCGCGGGACTGGGTCGCGTGCGCGGGTCATTGCTGATGAATGCTGCGGATAAGATTCAGGCGTTGATCTGAGCAGAGGCTTTTTCGGCCTGGCGCAGCCTTTTCCACTCCCATGGGAGCAGTTCGTGCAAGCGGGAGACGGGCAGATCGGCGATGCGGGCGAAGACATCGGCAAGCCACGCCTTTGGGTCGACATCGTTGAGGCGGCATGTGGTGATGACGGTCAGCATGACGGCGGCACGATCGGCCCCACGCTGGGAACCGGCGAAGGTCCAGTTTTTCCTTCCTAACGCCACACCGCGCAACGCTCTTTCCGCTGCATTGTTCGTAAGACAGACCCTTCCGTCTTCGAGGAAGAGAGCAAAGCCCTCCCAGCGCTTGAGCATGTAATCGATCGGCTCGATGACCTCGGACGATCTGCTGAGCGTGGCGCGTTCCTTCGTCAACTACTCGCGCATCTCATCGAACAGCGGCTTGCTCTTTTCCTGCCGCACAGCCTGTCGTTCTTCGGCGCTCAATCCGTTGATCTGGCGCTCGATTTCGAACAACTTGTCATAGCGCTTAACGGCTTCAAATGCGACCGGCGAGATCGGCTTGCCTYTCCGCTTGTGATCTCGAGCATGTTTCTGGACATCGGCTAATGCAAAGAATTTGCGACGCGAATGGGCGTTGCAAAAGGCAAAGGTGATCGGTGTCTTCTTCGTTTTGGCAATAATGTCCGGCTCGAACCCGTTGTAGCAATCCGTCTGCAGAATACCACCATACTCGGCCAAGTGCTTCTGCGGATGTTCGCCACGCCGGTCGCTCGACGCATAATCGATCGCCGCCGGCGCAGCCGTTCCCCCGAACGGCTGGTCATCCCGGATGTAGGTCCATATTCGCCCGGTTACGCATTTGCCCTTGGCCTGGATTGGGATGGTCGTGTCGTCACCATGCAATCGCTCGGCCCCGAAAACATGCTTCTCGATTAGGTCGTAGACCGGCATGAGGGCCGCCCTTCCAAATCCGACCTGATCGGCCAGCGCCGAGGTCGACAGGTCTATGCCCTCACATTTGAACCTTGTGCTCTGGCGGTTCAGCGGACTGTGCATCCCAAATTTGTCGAAGACGATCGTCGCCAGCAGATGCGGACCGATGAAGCCGCGCGGCGTGGCATGGAACGGTGCTGGCGCCTGGCTGATCGCCTCGCAATCGCGGCAGGTAAATTTCTCCCGAAACGTCTCGATCACCTTGAAGCGGCGCGGTATCTCCTCCAGTGTCTCGTTGACATCCTCGCCCAGTTTGGACAGGCGCGACCCGCCGCAGCAAGCGCAGACGGTCGGGGGATCGATCACCACGCGCTCGCGCTCGGCATCCTCCGGCCAGGGTTTGTGCACCGGCCGTTTGCGTGTGAACGAACGCAGGCTCAACGTTCTGGCAGCAGCAGCCTGGGCCGCCACTTCATCCTCCGTCGCGGCCATCACGAGTTCTTCGAGCTGTAATTCCATCTGTCGATCAGACGTGCCGTGCGCTCGGATCTCTGAAGGGCTGACGGACGAAYACCGGGCCGGTCGGCCACGGACTGTCTCCGATACCCAGGTTGCGGAGGTCGTCGAGCGTACGTTGAACACCACGCCCAAGGATGCAACGCACTGGTCCATCCGTTCGATGGCAGCCGACAGCGGGCTTTCGCATACCACCATCCGCCGGATCTGGACCGCGTTTGGCCTGCAGCCACATCGTGCCGAGACATTCAAGCTATCTTCCGATCCACTCTTCATCGACAAGGTGCAGGACATCGTCGGCCTTTACATGTCACCACCGGACCGGGCGGTTGTGCTTTGCGTGGATGAGAAATCGCAAATCCAGGCATTGGATCGCGAGCAGCCGGTGCTGCCCATGGCACCGGGCGTCGCCGAACGGCGTACCCATACCTATGTCCGCAACGGCACGACCTCTTTTTTCGCCGCGCTCGATGTTGCCACGGGTGCGGTGATCGGTCAGTGCTATAAGCGTCACCGGGCCACTGAATTCCTCGACTTCCTGAAGCGGATTGACGCCGAAATGCCCAATGGGCCGGACGTGCATCTGGTGATGGACAACTATGCGACCCACAAGACACCGAGGATCAAGGCCTGGCTGGCGCGCCGCCCACACTGGCATGTTCACTTCACGCCAACGTCGGCATCCTGGATCAATCAGGT
>NZ_JBFUBG010000047.1:0-46584 GCF_056405875.1 Rhizobium sp. P1_E6
AATGATGTTCGTGGTCAAGCGACGGCCTATCGGCAAGACACAGTCAAACCCCTCACCTCCCCGGCCTTGCCAGCGACCTTGCGATATCGATGATGTCGTCACATCCAGCGGTCGGATCTTCCCGGTTCCAGGCGACGCCGAGCCCGATCTTGAAGTCGATCCCCCTCACCTTCTTCAGCTCGAAGCCGCGGTTCGGCAGGTCCTGCGTCCATTCCGGCACGAAGCCGATGCCAAGACCGGCTGACACCAACGACACCAGCGAGAAGGTGTCGTCGCAGGTATAGGCGACATTGTCGGTGAGATCATGCTCCTCGAACTTCTCCGCAAAATAGCGCTCGCTGTAGGAGAGGTTCTGGCGGGAAAACGAGATGATCTTCTCGGACCGCAGATCCGCAAGATCGATCTCGCTCTTCAAGGACAGCGGGCTCTGCTTGGCGACGGCCAGCAGGTAGCGTTTATGGGCAATCGAGAAGAAGCGCAAGGAGCCGATATTCTCCACAGGCCGGATGAAGCCGAGATTGATGCGGCCTGCCTCGATATCGCGGATGATGTCATTGGTGGTGCCGCTTTCGATATGCAGGCGGATATCGGGATATTTGCGGGCAATGCGCGCAAGGAACGCCGGCAGCACGCCGACCGTGGCGGGATCTGCAATTGCAGTCGCCTCGCATTTGGTCCGCCGCGCTCAGGTCAGTGGCATCGCCACTGGTCGCATCGGCGTGCCCGTCGCTCCGCGCAATTTGATGCATGCGCCGAAGAAGGCAAATTCGTAGAGCTTCTCGCCGGCAAGTTCCTCGAGGTAAGCCATTTCCAGAATGGGAACACCTGCTTCCGCCAGCAGATAGGTGTGTACGGGAAAGAAGTTCAATTCATGCGCCGAGGGCGTCTGTTCGAGTGTCAGGTTGTCGGCGCCGATCATGATGGCACCGTGCTTGGCAATAAACTCGGCTCCCTCGCGGTTGAGGCCAGGTGTATTCCTGGTGAAGGCCAGGTCGGGCCATAACAGCATCTGGCCAGTGCGAAGCAAAACGACATCGCCTGGCAGAATTGTTAGGCCCTGCTTCTTAAGGCAGTCCACGATGTCGGATTTGCCGATTGGATGGCTCGGCGGCAGCGTATCGACACCATACATAGCCGCGATATCGAGAAGAATGCCGCGTGCAAAAATCGGCGGATATTTTTCCGGACCGCAAACATCCCAGGCACGGCTGCCGAGGTGATCACGCGCCGTGAAGCCATTGAAGATCTCGCCATTGTAGCCGAAGTGGTTGAACGTATCGATATGGGTGCCGCAATGGGTGTACATCGAGATGCTGTCGCCGGAATAGGCGACAAGCTCGTTTTGTTCGCGCGTCACGCCCATCGTGTTGGCGACGATTTCACCCTGCGGCGTGTGGGTCATCCATATCTGATAAGGCTGGTCGCCGGCACCGAACCAGCCGGGCATGCCGACGAAATGGTCGACCGAGAGGTCAAAGACCTTCGAGGCATCGGTGCGGCCGATGATCGCCGAGCGCGACCGGGCGTCGATCAGGTTGAGCATGCCGATTTCGTCATCGCTGCCGTAGGGGCTCTTCGTCACCTTATGGAATTCGGCATTGTAAGCGATGATCTTCCTTTTTGTCGCCTCGTCGACATAGCATGCCATGCACATTGCAACTCTCCTTGTTCGCGTTCGCAGCCGCGGGAGCGACCGCCTTCAGATCGTTTCGCCGCGAATGATCGGCTCGGCGCCAAGCGCCACCGACAGCAGCTGTTCATCAGTCCGCGCCAGCCCCGACAACAGGAAGCCGACGGGCATGCCGGCGTCACCCGCTCCGCAGGGGATCGACACGCCGCACCAGTCCAGAAAATTGCCGAGCAGCGTGTTGCGCAGTGTCTTGCCATTGGTGGCGACGAAGAGTTGGTCATCCGCCTTCAAGGCTTCGAGCGGCGGCGCCACATGCGCAACCGTCGGGAAGGCGATCAGTCGGCCGCCGACTTGGCGATCCACCGCCGCGATCAGCCGCGTGCGGGCGGAGAGAATGTCGAGATAGTCCGAAAGGGTGATCCTCTCCCCCAAGCTGGTGCGCGAGACTACGCGCGGGTCGATCAGTCCGGCATCCGGCCCCGTGATCCGCGCCCGGTGCAACCAGTAGGCCTCCGCCGTCACCAGGGCTCCATGGCTTGCCATCAGCTGCAGAATTTCAGCAAAGGCCGGGATCTCCAACCGCGTGAACACGACGCCGGCGCCCGACATACGCTCGACCGCCGACTCGAAGGCTGTAACAACACCCGGCTCGGCATCGTCGAAGACGGTGTTGGTGGGAATGACGACCTCCAGCCCGGCAAGCGGATGGCGTCTGACCGTCGGCGCCGTGGCTCGACGCATCGCCGCGTCGATCCAGACGGCATCCTGCACCGAGCGGCAGAACGGCCCGAGCGAATCGAGGCTGCCGGCAAGCGGAAATACGCCCGCCATCGGATAGCGCCCACGCGTCGCCTTGTAGCCGACGATGCCGTTCAGCGCGGCCGGGATCCGCACCGAACCGCCGGTGTCGGAGCCGATCGAGACTGGCACGAGACCAGCCGCCACCGCCACGCCCGAACCGGAGGACGAGCCGCCCGGAATGCGGGCGACATCCGTGCTGCGGGGGTTTTTCGGCGTGCCGAAATGCGGATTGATCCCAAGGCCAGAGAAGGCGAACTCGCTCATGTTGACCCGGCCCATTGCGAGCATGCCGGCCGCAGCGAGCGCAGAGACGACGGCGGCATCCGCCTCAGCCGCTGCCTGATCGCGAAGAAGCAGCCTGGACCCTGCCGCCGTGACGCTACCGGCAACATCGAATAGATCCTTCCAGGCAACCGGAATGCCTTCGAGCAAGCCACGTGAACGACCTTCTTTCAGCCGCTTCGACGAGGCATGCGCCTCCGCCATTGCCCGCTCCCGCGTCAGCGAAACGAAGATCGCTTTGTCGTCATGGTCCTCGATCGCCCCAAGGACCTGCTCCGCCACAGCAACAGGATCGACGCTGCCGCCCTGGATGAGGGTGGACAACTGGGCGATCGAGAGGGAGCCGTAAGAGAGTGTCATTTTGTCGTTCCAGTTCTACTCACGCCGCCACGAACTGCATCCAGCGGCGCACGAGGTAATTGTGTTCGTCCATGGTCGTGTTCCAGACGGCGATCGAGTTGGCGCGCTGCCAGTAGGAGCCGCCGCTGCGCACCGCCCCCGCTTTGACCCGAAGGAGCCCGTCAGGGCCTGGCAGGTCAGTCGCGGCCGGCAGGCCTTCGTACCAATAGTCCCATTCGGCCGGCGTCATGTGCGGCCGCGAGCGTGCCGGCGTCGACATGTAATAGCCCTGCCGGGCCACCACCGCGCCGGGCCAGCCGGAGATCCACCAGTTAAGATAATCGTAGGCCGCGTCGAGCATCCGGCCGGAGAGCCGCTTCGACAGGCAGAGCCCGCCATGCCAGGCTCGGTAACCCTCGGCGGGATTGGCGAGTTCGACGGGAAAGCCGCGCAGATTCAGCTTGCTGATCCCGAGCGACCACATCGACTGGATCTGCGTGTCGCTCTTTGTCATCAGGTTCGCCGCGTCCTCGGCCGAACGCCAGAAGCCGCGGAAAAAGCCGGCCTTCTTGCGCTCTTCCAAAATGTCCAGCAACCGGTCGATCTCCTCGATACTCATGTTGCCGAGATTGTCGAAGGTCATCAGCCCGGCGGACTGCGCCGCAAGCGCTGCATCGAAGATGCCGATCGCCGGCTCGTTGACGAGGGCTGCGCGTCCGTGCCAGCGCGGGTCGAGCAGTGCCGCCCAGGAGGTCATCTGGTTGGAATTCGCCGCATCCGTCCGGTAGGCGAAGCTGTCAAAATTATGCGTCGTCGGCAGCATCGAAATGCGCTGCGAGGGCGTCTCGGCAAGCGCCAGGTTCGGCTGGACGAAAAGCTTGGTCACCGGCGCATCGCCCTGCCCGATCCGCGCATTCGGCCCGATGCGGCCCGTCTTGGTCAGATCAGTGATCTCGTCCCAGAGAGTGATCCGCTCGATGTCTATCGGCYGCACGGCGCGCCAGTACCAGACGATATCGAGATTGTGGAAGCACTGGTCGTAGATGTCGTAGGTCATCGGCTCCAGCGCCGCCTTGTGCTGGGCGGTCATGAAGTCCTGGTTGTCGAATTCAATGTCCATGCCGAGATCGCGCTCGGCACCGAGCCGAAGTTCTTCCAGCAGCGAAATCGCCGTGCCCAGGATGCGCAGCTTGATCCGGCCCTCTGTATGGAGAGCGGGCGTCGGAAAACTCTTCGGCGTCGGCATTTTTCTCATGGCTGCATCTCCTCGACCCGCTCCGGCGCGCGCTGTGCCGCACCGAGCCCGTTGAAGGCGTTGAACGATCGCTCGATCGCCGCGGGCGCGATGCCATCGACGATGAAGACGATAAGGGAACGCCGGTCCCCGCCTGGCCAGGATTGCATATGAACGGGCGTATGGACCAGATGCTGCACCCCGTGGATCGCTACGGGAAAGTCTTCGCCCTCGATGTTGAGAATGCCCTTGACCCGAAGGATACGGTCGCCGTGCCGGTTCAGCAGCATGGTCAGCCAGATGCCGAAGGCTGTCCAATCGACAGTGCCTTCGCTCACCAGCACGATGGACCGAATGCCGCCAGAATGTTCGCCGGCAAGAACAGGCCCCGGATCGTCGCAATAAAAGCCGCCCGGCGATTGCATCGCCTCGGCGCGGCCGGTTGTCGTGTCCTCCAGCAGCCTGATGACATCGAAGACATTGTCCGACGAAAGGACGATCGGCGCATCCGGATTGATCTGCCGGATCATCGCCATGACCCGCGCGACTTGGCCAGCCTCGGCGATATCGGGCTTGGTCAGCACCAGAATGTCGGCCACCGCCACCTGCCGCATAGGCTCGCGATAGGCGGCAAGCTGTGTCCCCGCATTGACGGCATCGACGGTGGCGATGATGCCTGAGGACCTGAAATGATGCCGCAGAACCGGATCGGCCTTCAGCGTCGAAAGAACGGGGAAAGGATCGGCAAGCCCCGTGCTCTCGATGACGATCCGGTCGAAGGGCGGGACGATGCCGCGCTCGCGCTTCGAATGCAGGTCGCGGATCGCGTCTGCCAGTTCGCCCCGCACCGTGCAGCAAAGGCAACCGGATTGCAGCAGCACCATGTTCTCGTCGATACGCTCGAGCAGGTGATGATCGAGCCCGACCTCGCCGAATTCATTGATCAGCACCGCGGCGTTCGAGAACGCCGGATCGGTCAACAGCCGGCGCAACAGCGTCGTCTTGCCGGATCCGAGAAAACCGGTCAGCAGCGTGACGGGCGTGAATACCGGAAAAGTATCAGTCATGGCCGCTCGCCTCCAGCCGGTCGAGAAGCGGCTCGGCCAACGGATCGAGCGGCCGGCCCGCAAGCCGCTCGGCCGCCGGCCAGAGGTGTCCGAGATCCTCGATGATCTCGGTCTTTCCGGTTCGGGTCGACAGCAGGAACGATGATCCCTGCCAGTCTGAGATGGAGAGACCGAAGGCATCGAGGATGCGGTTGGCGATCACAACGCGGCGGGCGCGCTCGCGTCGGCGGTCGATCCGCTCGGCGGTGCGGGTATAGACCCCGGGCCGCGCGACCGCGTCGGCCCAATGCTCGCTACCTCCCAGAACGCCGCAGAGCGAACACATTGCCTTTGCCTCCTACTTCTTGCGCGGGAAGCGTTTGGCGAAATCGTCGGCGATCTCGTTCATCGTCACGAACTTGACGCCAGGATGCTTGATCATGTGGGCGTAGAGACGCTCCAGCATCATCAGAACCTGCGGCCGGCCGGCGACATCAGGGTGGATCGTGATCGGAAAGACGGCGTAGTCCATCTCGCGATAGACCCAGTCGAACTGGTCGCGCCACATCTGCTCGATGTCGTGTGGGTTGACGAACCCGTGGCTGTTCGGCGCCTTCTTGATGAACATCATCGGCGGCAGGTCATCGAGGTACCAGGACGCCGGGATCTCGATCAGGTCGGTCTCGTGTCCACGCTTCAGCGGCACCATCCAGTCGGACGGCTTTTTCGAATAATCGATCTTGGTCCAGCTGTCGCCGACGCGGACATAGTAGGGTGTGAAGTCGTTGTGCATGAGCGAGTGGTCGTACTTGATGCCGCGCTCGAGCAGGAGCTCATTGGTGACGTTGGAGAACTCCCACCAGGGCGCCACATAGCCGGTCGGCCGCTTGCCGGAGAGCTTGGTGACGAGGTCGATGCACTTGTCAAGCACCTCCGTCTCCTGCTCGCGCGTCATGGCGATCGGATTTTCATGGGTGTAGCCATGGATGCCGATCTCGTGGCCGGCATCGGCGACGGCCTGCATCTGTTCCGGGAACGTCTCGATCGAGTGGCCGGGGATGAACCAGGTGGTCTTGATGCCGAAACGATCGAAGAGCTTCAACAGCCGCGGGCTGCCGACTTCGCCGGAAAACAGGCCGCGCGAGATGTCGTCCGGCGAATCCTCGCCGCCATACGAGCCGAGCCAGCCGGCGACGGCGTCCACGTCGATGCCGAAGCTGCAGAAGATTTCTTTTGCCATTGCGGGGGTCTCCTTGTGATGGTCTCGTTGGTCCGGCTTTGATCGGCCGGTTTTCAGTGGGCGGGAATGAYGGTGGCGTTTTCCGGCTTCCAGGCGAGCGCGACCGGCGCATCGACCGGAAAGGCGCCGGGCGGATACTTGTCGACATGAGCTTCGAGCGCCAGCATGCGTCCATCCGGCAGGGCGACCGAAAGATGCGAGATATGCCCGACCATGTCGAAGCGGCGGATCCTGGCATCGATGACATTGCCACCGGAAGCCTGAGCGATCGCGTCGCGGCCGCCCTTGTCGAGCGCATGCACCTCGATCGCTTCCGCCGGGATCACGACACTCACCGCATCTCCGTCGGCGACCGCGCCGTTGGCATCGCCGGTGAGAAGGCCGAGAGGTGTATCGACCACGACATGTCCCTTCTCGTGGCCCTTGACTGCACCGTTGAAGATCGTGTTGCGGCCGATGAACTGCGCGACGAAAGGCGTGTTCGGCCGCGTATAGAGCTGGTGCGGCGGACTGATCTGCTCGATCCGGCCCTGGTTCATCACGACGATCCGGTCGGACAGTGCCAGCGCTTCGGACTGGGCATGCGTGACGAAGACGAAGGTCACGCCGAGTTCGTGCTGCAGCAGTTTCAATTCGCTCTGGATCGTCTTGCGCAAATTGGCGTCCAGGGCGCCGAGCGGCTCGTCGAGCAGCAGGATATCAGGCTCGACCACAAGGCCACGTGCAAGCGCGATGCGCTGTCGCTGGCCGCCGGAAAGCTTGTCGCATCGCTTGTCGGCGACGCCCTCGAGACCGAGCTTTTCGAGGATACGATCGACTTTTGCATTCCGCTTCGCCTTCGGCATGCCCTTCACGTCGAGGCCGTAGCCGATATTGTTGCGCACCGTCATGTGCGGGAAGAGCGCATAATTCTGGAAGATCATCGAGGTCGGCCGCTGAGCCGGGCCTATATCGTTGATCCGCTCGCCCCTGATCATCAGATTGCCGGAAGAGATGCTTTCGAAGCCGGCGATCATCCGCAGCGTCGTCGTCTTGCCGCAGCCGGACGGACCGAGAAACGCGATGAACTCGCCCTTATCGACGGCGAGGTTGAAGTCGATCACGGCCGGCGTTCCGTTATCGTAGACCTTGCCGATCTGGTAGAGTTCGAGGTCATGTATCATGTCTGTCATTCCGGGTTGCGGGTGGAAGGACAGGCGACCGGAGCCGCCTGTCAGGTGGCGCCTTCACCGCATCGCAGATGGGATGAAGGAGCGCTGGGAGCGACGCATCAGGCGCTGAGGAATTCGTCCCACTTCTGGATAAGGTGATCGTATTCGTCCGGCCACTGGTGCCAGTAGGCGACGTTTGCCGCGCGGGTCTCGAGCGAGCCGCCATCGCGCAGATCGCCCTCCTTGATGCCACGTTCCGCCGCACCGACCCACGGCTTGCCTTCGTACCAGAAGGCATATTTCTCTGGTGCCATCTTCTGCTTGATGTTGGTGGTCGGCGAATAGTAGCCCTGCTCGGAGACCGTGATGCCTGGTTCGCCCGACAGCCAGTAGTCTGCATAGGCGACAACGGCTTCCTTGTTCGGCGTGCCCTTCAGCATGGTATTGCCGATGGACCAGGCGCGATAGCCTTCCTTCGGGATGGCGTATTTGCAGGGCTTTCCCTGCGCCTTGACGGCCATGACGGCCGGCTGCCAGGCGTCGCAGACGACGATTTCGCCGGATGCCAGGAAGTTGACGAGTTCGCCGAAATCGCCCCAGAGCGCGCGGAACTGGCCCTCCTTCTTCTTCGAGATCAGGAACTTTGCGGCTTCGTCGATTTCCGCGGCGGTCGGATTGCCGGGGTTCTTGACGTTGGAGAGGCCGAGCGTGTTCATCGCCATAACCGCCTGGCCGAAAGCAGTCAGCGGGTCGGTGTTGAGGCCGGACTTGCCCTTGTACTTGCTGTCGAAGATCGCAGTCCAGCTGTTGGCTTCCTCGTCGGAGAGCACGTCCGGATTGTAGCCGACGGAGTCGAAGTTGAAGACCGAAGGCACCATCCAGAGCGCCGTCTGCGTCTCGTCCGTCCAGATCTGGCCGACGATCTGCGCCTTGGCGTCGAATTTTGGATCGGGCTTGGTGAATATCTCGCGGATATTCGACCAGCTCTTCAGGCCCGAGGTTTCGATCGGGTCGGCATTGTCGGTCATGACGACGGAGGGAAGGCGCTCGCCGATCGTTTCCCAGACGTCATAGTCCTTCGAACCGGAAAGGATGCGGGTCTGCGCATCCGGGAAGGTCGCCGCGGTGCCTGATGTCGTGCCGACGCCGCTTGCCGCCTTAAAGTCGGCCAGGATGCGTTCCTGCACGGTGACCGAAAGGCCGATCGTGCGCAGCTGCTCGCCGGCAAGGCCGGTGGCCTGGGCATAGGCTGTCCGCGAGGAGAGGAAGTGTGTACCGCCGCCGATGGCAAGCGCCATGGCGCCCGCGGATCGTTTCAGCAGCGAACGTCGATTCATGTCCATCGAAATTGTCATTGTCGTTCTCCGGTTTTTTGTTCCCCGGGATGGCCTCCATGACCACCCATCGTTCTCGTCCGGCCTCGGCGTCAGGGCGGGATCGGTCCTGACGCACCCTCCGTCAGTATCGGCCCACCAGGAGCCCCCCATCCACGACCAGCGTCTGGCCGGTCATGTATCTCGCGTTGTTCGACGCCAGGAAGACGATCACGTCCGCGATGTCCTCCGGTTCGCCGAGCCGCCCCATCGGGATGAAGGCGCTTGCCGCTTCGGCGCCCTTCGGTCCCAGCGAATTTTCTTCCGAGAGAAGCTGTGCGGTGCGGATGTAGCCGGGTGCCATGCCGTTGACGCGGATGCCGTCGCGGGCAAGTTCGACCGCCAGGCCGCGCACGAGGCCGACGACGCCAGCCTTGGCGGCGGAATAATGCACATGCTCGTCCCAGCCGTAAGCAACACCCATGATCGAGGAAAGCGCCACCACCGCGCCCGATTTGCGTGCCTTCATGCCGGGTGCGGCTGCACGGATCACCCGGAAGATGCCCTTGAGGTCGATGTCGAAGGTCAGTTCCCACCGGTCGTCATCGAGCACATCGAGCGGCGCCTTGTGGGCGATACCGGCATTGGCAATGATCACGTCGAGGCGGCCGTGACGTTTCTCCACGTCGGCGACCGCAGCATCGACCGCCGACGTCGAGCGAACGTCGAGCTCGATGAATTCTGCCGAACCGCCCGCAGCCTCGATCGCCGCCGCGGCAGCGCGCCCTTCGTCCTTCAGGACATCGGTGACGATCACGTGATCGCCGAGGACGGCGAATGCCTTGGCGGTCGCCTTGCCGATGCCGATGCCGGCTCCGGTGATCAGCACGATGCGGGGTGTCGAAGAAATCGCGGTCATTGTGTTTTCCTGACTAGAGCATGACATCGCCGGAGTTCGGGCCAAGCGTTTGGCCGACGAACAGGCTGGCGGCGGGCGATGCGAGAAACGAAACGGTGGCGGCAACCTCTTCCGGTTCGCCGAAACGGCCGAGCGGCAGTTCGGCGGCCTTGCGGACGCGCCACTCCTGCGAGAGTTCGCGCACCAGCGGCGTATTGATCGGCCCGGGAGCAACGGCATTGACGCGCACGCCCCGCGTCGAGACCTCGCGGGCGAGTGATTTCGTCATGCCGATGATCGCCGCCTTGGCGCCGGCATAGTGGACGAGCTCGATGCCGCCGATCTGGCCGAGCTGAGAGGCGACGTTGACGATGACGCCATTCCCGGCAGCGAGCATCGATGGCAGAGCGAGCTTGGTCATCAGAAAGGTACCGCGCACATGGATCGCGAACATCCGATCGAAATCCGCGACCTCGAGGTTCTCGAACAGTGCCTGGTGGACGATGCCGGCACAGTTGACGAGCAGCTGCGGATGGCCGAAGGCCGAAACTGCGACCTCGTAGACGCGCGCGGAATCCATCTCGGAAGAGACGTCGCCAGCCGCCGCTGCCGCCGTGCCACCGGCAGCCGTGATCTCCTCGGCCACCGCTTGCGCACGGTCCAGGTGGAGATCGTTGACGAGCACGGCGTACCCGTCCCCAGACAGCCGGGCTGCAATTGCGCGGCCGATGCCGGATCCTGCGCCCGTGACGATGGCTGAGGGTATAGACATCACGCCTCCTCCTGGATCGCGACGCGCTTGGCGCGGCGCATGGAAAGCATCATCAGGACGGCGTAAATGCCGAGCAGCGCGAAGGAGAAGATCGTCGTCAGCACCCCGAAGGCGAAGACGTTCGGATGCACTTCCACGGAGAAGGTGCCGTAAATGGCGAGCGGCAGCGTCAGGTCGCGGCCGGAGGCAAACAGCGTGCGCGAGAATTCGTCATAGGACAGCGTGAAGGCAAAAAGCATGGCCGAGAGCACGCCTGGAAAGATCAGCGGGAATGTTACCTTGCGGAAAGTGCGTGCCGGCGACACGCCGAGCGACCACGACGCCTCCTCGACACTCTGGTCGAAGCGGTTAAGGATCGCCAGCATGACGAGAAAGGCGAAGGGATAGGTGTAGACGACGTGCAGCACGAAGGCCGTTCCCCACCAGTGCCGGTCGATGCCGAGTGCATTGGCGACGAGCGCCATGCCGAGGCCGACCAGAACGCCGGGAACCATCATCCCGAGAACGATGAGGTAGAAGACGACGCCCGAGCCGGGGAACCGGCGACGGAAGGCCTGCGCCGAGGTGACGCCGAGCACGGTGGAGACGATCATCGTCATCACCGAGAGCACAAGCGAGCGCACCAAGGCTTCGTTGATCGGCAGCGGCGCGATGCGCGACGGCGGCGTCAGACCGAAGAGATGCTTGTACCAATAGGTCGACCATTCGATGATCGGGAATTGCGGTCCGCCTTCCGGCCCTGTCTGGAAGGACAGAATGGCGAGCACTACCATCGGCGCGTAGAGGAAGATCAGGAAGAGCGCCGTGTAGACGCCGAGGGAGAACTTGATGCCGCCAGCCTGCATGTCAGAGTTCCTTCCTGAGATCGACGACGCGCAGCAGTGCGGCGACGACAATGCCCATGAGCACGGTGAGCACGACACCGACGACGGCGGCGAAGGCCCATTTCAGCGATCCGACCTGGGTGACGATGATGTTGCCGAGAAGGTTCACCTTGCGGCCGGAAAGTGCGGCAGCCGTCGCGAACTCGCCGAGCACCATCACGGAGACGAAGATCGCACCGACCACCACGCCCGGCATGGTGAGTGGCAGAATGATGGTGCGGAAGATGCGCCAGAAGCCGGCGCCGAGATCCTGCGCCGCCTCGATGACGCTCTGGTCGATGCGGCCCATCATGAAGGCGATCGGCCCGACCATGAAGACGCAATAGATCTGCGTCATGCCGATGATGACCGAGAGCTCGGAAAACAGGAGTACCTCGATCGGCTGGTTGATGATGCCGAGACCTTGCAGGATGAGATTGATCGCCCCCTCCTTGCCCAGCATCGGCCGCCAGGCGAGCACGCGGATCAGGAAAGAGGTCCAGAAGGGGATGACGCAGAGAACGAGAAGTGCCGTCTGGATCGTCTTGTTCTTGACGAAGAGACCGACATAGAGCGCTGCCGGGTAACCGACGACCAGCGTCGAGACGAGTACGATCAACCAGATCCTGACGGTCGTCCAGAGAGCGCTGAGATAGGTGTCCGTGGTAAAGAAGGTCACCCAGCTCTTGATGKTGAGATCAGGCGTGATCTTGAAGGTCGTCTGCGTCCAGAAGGACACGTAGATCATCATCAGGATAGGAGTCACCAGGAAAAGCAGCATCCAGATGACGCCCGGCGCCAATAGCCAGAGCGTCTTGCTGGATGCCTTCTTGACCGGTTCCACGACTGTTTCGGACTCGGCTGTTGTGGCACTTATCGACATCAATCAGTCTCCCGTCCCGCGCTGCGCGGCAAGAGTGTCAGGCATAAACGAGGGCATCCCGGCGCTTCCAGACGAGCGCGTAGCGCGACTGTGGCGTACAGGCCGGCGGCTTGCTCCGGCTGAGGTGCGATTCCACCTCGAAGACGCGGCCGTCATCGAGCGAGAAGAAGGAGTTGATCGCGGCGCCCGAATATTCGTCGGCGACGAAGGTCGCCTCGAGCTTCACCTCGTCGTCGGCGACCGGCGCTTCGGCCGGGCGGATCGCGACACGGTCGTAGCGGATGGCGTAGCCGGTGCGGTCATCGCGGAATTGTGTCTGGTCGCCGAGAGGGAAAGCGCCGTAAGGGCCGAGGAAACTCCCGCCGGCGAGCCGGCCTTCGAAGAGATTATAGCAGTTGAGGAAGCCCGCCACCGACAGCGATTTCGGCCGATTGTAGATCGTGTCGGCGTCAGCCGCCTGCGCAATCCGGCCGCTGTCGAGCACCAGCACCATGTCGCCCATGGCAAGCGCCTCGCTCTCGCTGCCGGTCACGTGCAGGAAGGTGACGCCGCAGCGCTCGCGGATCAGCTTGAGCTCGCTACGCATGCGGGCGCGAAGATTGGCGTCGAGCGCGCCAAGCGGCTCGTCGAGCAGCACCAGCGACGGTTCGGTCACGAGCGTTCGCGCCAGCGCCACGCGCTGCCGCTGCCCACCGGAGATCTGCGCAACGCCGCGATCTTCGAGGCCCGACAGGCCGACGAGAGCAATCATGTCCTTGACCCTGGCCTGCACGATAGCGGGATCGGTTATGGGGTTTTCGACACGGTTTTCCAGCCCGAAGGCAATGTTGCCGGAGACCGACAGATGCGGAAAGAGTGCAAAATTCTGGAAGACGAAACCGATATCGCGCCGGTGCGGCGGCATCGTCTCGATCCGTTGCCCCTTGAACGTCACCGTGCCGAGGTCCGGCTGCTCGAAGCCGGCGATGACCCGCAGCAGCGTCGTCTTTCCCGATCCGCTCGGCCCCAGAAGAGAAACGTAGCTGTCATTCGGCAGCGACAGGTCGATGCCGTCGAGCGCGTTCAGCATACCATAGGTCTTCGTGACACCTGCGAGCTTGAGAACCGAAGACAAGAGCCTCTCCATTTTGCGCCGGGCACGGATCGTCCGCCCTACCGTCGCGCCTTGCGAAACGGCAGCCGGAACCGTTCGTGTGCGGTAAGCACACGGCGGAAATCGATCGGCAGTCTGACGTTTTTGTCGTTCACCTCAGGAATGCTTCTGGCGGCATCCCTATGATGAATTGATGGCATAAATGATTTTTGTATTCAATAGACTTTTTCTAAAACAATTGACCTTTTGGGACAGGTGACACGCAGCCGCAGATCAGTAGCATTGCAATGAGAGGAAGACCAAAAAGCGAGACATCGGAAACCACATCAAATATGCGCAGTTTTTGAGCGTATTTCTGCCGTAAACCGCATATTTCCGCACCAAATGCGCTTTCATCGTGCAGCCATTCGCCCCGCCCTGGTCCTTTGCAACGCAAAATAGTCTGGACGACTGCGGAGCAACCCGCTCACTCAACGTCACTTAAAAATGCAATTTGGGTATGCAAAAGACATTTATTTTGACATGGTCTGAAATGACAAAATAAACTAAAGAGAATTCCCGCTTTGTTGCCATCCGCTCTTGGATGGAGGATGCCCCGCCCGATGATACGCAATCTCCCAGGACAGACGGCCCAGCGTCGGTACGAGATTGCCGAGCACATTCTGCGCGACAATATCGTCGGCGGGCAGCTGCCGCTTGGGCTGGTTCTGCTCGAGGGGCCGATCGCCGATATTCTTCAAACGTCCCGCGCGCCGGTGCAGCGCGCCCTGCTTCGTCTGGAGGCCGATGGCCTCGTCCACCGCTTCCAGGGACGTGGCTTCCTCGTCGGTCCGCAGGATGCGGGTCTCATCCCGAACCGCACTGATATCAAGTCCTTCGGCCTTGTCATCGCCCAGCACGCCGACGAGGCGTTGCAGAGCCGCTCGTCCTGGGCACGCATCTACAACACGGTGGAGCGCGACGTGGCCGGCTGCGTCGTCTTCGGCCAGTACCGCATTATCGAGATCGAACTCGCCAATCATTTCAAGGTCAGCCGCACAGTTGTGCGCGACGTCCTGAGCCGTCTGCAGGAACGCGGTCTCGTCCGGAAGAACCAGAGTTCCCACTGGATCGCCGGTCCGCTGACGGCCCAGACRATCAAGGATCATTTCACGCTCCGACACATGCTGGAGCCCTCGGCACTGAAGGCCGGCGCTGGCGCCGTCGACCGCGAACGCCTGACCGAACTCTTCATCCGCCTGGCTGGTCTCGAAGCTTCGCAGCCGGTCGACCACCTCGAGAAACTCGAGGAACTTCAGGAACAGATGATCGACATCTGCGTGCTGACGACGTCCAACGAGAAGACACGGGAGCTGATCCGAAACAACCTGCTCCCCGTCAACGCTGCCGAGCAGCTGCTGCGTCATCTGGGCTTGCCTGATGATCCGACCGCCATCACCGAGATGCGGCTGATCGTCGAGCTTCTTATGCGCGGCGCCGTCGACGCTGCGGCCGCGATGCTGGGGACCCATCTCGACGCCTCCATGAAGCGCATGATCGCCCAGATGAAGATCGTCGCCATCATTCCCGGTCCGAGCGTGACCGCCGATTACCTGACGCGCGTCGAGTGATCGGCCAGCCATCGTCGTCACCTCACGCTAGGCTTTGGCGGAGGCGGTCGAGCAATTTCGCCTGATCGGCCCTCGCCTTCAACGCCTGATCCATCGTCACCTCGACGAACCGCGCCGGCGTATGCGGCTGCAACTGACCGATAAGGTCCATGTCCGCCGAAATCACCGTACCGACCATGAAATAGCCGCCGCCGGAGACCGCGTCGCGATGGAGGATGATCGGCTCCGTCCCGCCCGGCACCTGAATCGAGCCGTAGGGGTAGCAGCTGTCAACGATGTTCGACGGATCCGAACCGGCTCCAAAGGGCTGCTTGCGGTCCAGGAACTCGAGCTTGCGCCCGCCACGGAAGCGGTAGCCCATGCGGTCGGCCTCAGGCGCAACTTTCCACTCGTCGGCGAAGAAGCTTGCCTTGGCGGCATCCGTCAACCGGTCCCAGTAGAGCCCCGGCAGTACACGCAACTTTGCCGGCGTCTCGGGCCTGCGCCGCAGCTCCTCGGCGACGCTTTTTCCGTCTTCGGCAAGGCCGGCCTTTCCGACAGGCAGTTCGTCACCGGCCGCCAGTGCCCTGCCATTGTAGCCCCCGAGTGCACCGATCGGATAGGTGGACCGACTGCCGAGCGCTTCCGGCACGTCGATACCGCCCGCGACCGCAATCAGGATGCGTGCGCCCGATTTCAGGAAATCGAAGCTCAACACCTGGCCAGCCTTGACCTTGAAGGCCGTCCAGCCGGGCTGCGCCACGCCGTCGACCTTGGCCGGTATGTCGGCACCGGTAACGGCTACGAGCCTGTCCTCGGTAAATTCGAGCTTCGGCCCCATGAAGACCGCCTCGAGACCCGCCGCCCCTTCGTCGTTGCCGACGAGCAGATTGGCGGCCCGCATGGCGTAGCGGTCCATGGCACCACCGATCGGGATGCCGAGGTGGAAATAGCCGGGACGGCCGAGATCCTGTACGCTCGTCGATAATCCCGGATGCAGCACCCTAATGGTCATTGAGAATGCCCTCCAGCGCGGCGTTGTAACCGTCGATGTCCTTGCTGAATTCGCGCAGATCGAACTGGACTTCGCGGATCGGCGGGCTGAAGAGCCTCTTGTCGACCTGCTCGACCGCCGTGTCGTATCCGTCGCGATCGACTGGCTTGAACTTGACGATGTCGCCTGGCCGGAAGAACACCATGAAGTCGCGCAGGTAACTCGTTTGCTGCGTCGGGTCGAAGATCGGCATCGGCGTTACGCCGAACATCTGGTAGCCGCCGGCGCCACGCACCGAATAGATGCAGCCAAAGCACCCGCCATGGCCGACCGTCAGTTTGGGCGTATCGGTGCGCGGCCTCAGATATTTCGGCACTTCGATCTGCCGCTGTCGCTCTACCATCTGGTACATGAAGGGCAGCCCCGCCACGAACCCGACCATCGACACGAACCAGGGGGAACCGGCATGCGCGGTAACGAAATCATCGACGCCGCCGTAGCCGTTGATCCGCGCGGCATAGTCGAGATCCGTTCCACCGGGCTCCTGATGCCGCTCGCGAAAGCGCATCAGCGTCTCATGCGTCCACGGATCATTGTAGAAGACCGGGATCTCGATGATGCGGGTCTTCAGGACTGGCTCGGACTTTTCCGCCACGCCCTCGATCGCCTTGACCTCCCGCAGGATGTCGTCCGGCTTGATGAGATCGGGATTGAACCTCACCTGGAACGAGGCATTGGCCGGGCAGATCTCGGTGACGCCCTTCATCTGGCTTTCCCGGACCGCGGTCGCCATGGACAGGCTCTTGAAGAAGGCTTCGAGCGACATCTCGTTGCTGCACTCGACGAAGAGGTGTTCGTCACCTCCGAACGTATATCGCGCAGGCATCAGGCAACCTCCTGGGTCCGGCTGGCCAGAGCGGGGAAATCCTGCTCGAGCCATTGTTCGAGAAAGCGCGTGTGGACGGCACCCTTGGCGATACTTGCGTCACGAGCGAGCGCCAGATGCAGCGGCACTGTCGTCGGCACGCCTTCGATGGTGAGAGCCGTCAGCGCCGCGGCGAGCCTTTCAAGGCAGGCCTCGCGTGTCTCTGCGTGCACGATCAGCTTGCCGAGGAGGGAATCGTAGAAGGGCGGGATCGTGTAACCCTCATAGAGCATCGTATCGAAACGGATGCCTTCACCTTCCGGAACGGACAGCGACGTGATCGTGCCCGGCGATGGCTGGAAGGCCTTGAACGGGTCCTCGGCATTGATGCGGCACTCGATCGCATGTCCTCGGGCCACGATGTCTCGCTGGGCGACCGATAGGGGCGCACCACCAGCGACCTTGAACATCTCCTGTACCAGGTCGAACCCGGTCATCATCTCGGTCACGGGATGCTCGACCTGGATGCGGGTGTTGACCTCGATGAAATAAAAGGCGCCCGTTTCGTCGTCGTATAAATACTCGACCGTGCCGGCGCCGTGATAGCCGACCTCGCGTGCAAGCGCCACGGCGCTCATGCAAAGCCGTTCGCGCACTTCGACAGGCAGCACGAAGGAAGGCGCCTCTTCCCACACCTTCTGGCGCCGCCGCTGCAACGAGCATTCCCGTTCGAAAAAATGCACGAAATTCCGTCCGTCGCCGAAAATCTGTACCTCGACGTGCCGGGCGCGGCCGATGACCTTTTCCATATAAAGCCCGCCATCGCCGAAGGCGGCCAACGCCTCGGACGAAGCCAGCGGAAACTGCTGTTCCAGCTCGGCGATGCTGTCGACGATACGGATGCCACGTCCGCCGCCGCCGGCCGCCGCCTTGATCATGACAGGAAAACCGATCTCGGCTGCGAACAAACGCGCCTCGTCGAGCCGAGCGATCCGCCCGGTGCTGCCGGGCACCGTCGGCACGCCCGCCTGTTCTGCCACCTGCCGCGCCGCCACCTTGTCGCCGAGCGTGCGGATCGCATCGCCGGACGGGCCTATGAAGATCATCCCGGCATCGCGCACCGCATCGGCGAAGTCACCGTTTTCGGAGAGAAAACCATAGCCTGGATGCACGGCATCGACGCCGGCCGCCTTGGCGGCGGCAATGACGGCATCGATGTTCAGATAGGATTTCTTGGGCGCCGGCGGACCGATGTTTACCGCCTCATCGGCCAACTTCACGGCCAGCATGTCCGCGTCTGCTGCGCTGTACACCTGCACGGTCCGGATGCCGAGCGCCTTCGCCGCCTTGATGACGCGAATGGCAATCTCCCCGCGATTGGCGACGAGCACCGAGCCGATCGTCATGCCTCGACCTCCGCGATGACCTGTCCGGCCATGACAGGCTCCTCATTGTCGACCAGGAATGAAATCGCCTTGCCGGCAACTCCGGCTGGAACCTCCTGGAATGTCTTCATGACCTCGATGACGCCGATCGTCTCGGCCTCGGTGACATCGTCGCCATCCGCTTTGAAAGGCGGCGCATCCGGGGCTGACGCCCTGTAGAAGGTGCCTGGCAGCGGTGAACGGATTTCAATCTTGCTCATGGTCGGTCTCCGCAAAAGTCTAATGGCCAAGGATCTGCGACACCGGCGCGATCCGGATTCCGGCACCGACCAGCAGTTCGCGCACGCTGAGAACGATATCGAGCGCGCCGAGCGTATCGGAATGAAAGCAGATGGATTCAAATTCGATGTCGATGTCGTTGCCCGTGACAGTGCGGACCCTGCCTTCCTGGCAGGCGCGCAGCACTTTGTGGGCCAGCACCATCGGATCGGGACGGCCGGCATCGCGGGTAAAGACGATCGAGCCACTGTCGTCGTAGTCGCGATCTGCATAGAACTCTCGCACGACAGGCTGACCCGCATCAAGCGCTGCCCTGTGCGTCGCCGAACCGCCCATGCAAAAGACAAAGGCATTGGGCGAGACGGTGCGCATATACTGGACGAAGATCTGCGCCAAATCCGGATTGACCGCCATCTCCATGTAGAGCGCTCCATGCGGCTTGACATGCTGCACCGGTACGCTGTGACGGCGGGCGAACTCGCGCAGAGCCCCCACCTGATAGATGATGTCGTTGACGAGCTCCTTGCTGCTGGAGACAATCTTGCGGCGGCCAAATCCCTGCAAGTCGTTATAGCCGGGATGGGCGCCGACCCCGACGCCATGGGCAGCCGCAAGTGCCACAGTCTCGTTGATGAGGTTCGGATCGCCGGCATGGAAGCCGGTGGCGATATTGGCCGAGCTGATGTGCGAGATCAGCAGCAAATCCTGCGTATCGCCGATCCGCCAGCGGCCGAAGGCTTCTCCCATATCGCAGTTAATGTCGATGATGCTCTTCAAACTGTCTATCCGCCGTTACCCTCTGACAAAACGCTACGTGACAAAACAGGATTTGAAAAATTCAATTTTTGGGTCATCATTATCGATAAATCAGATAGCAACGCTTAAATCGGAGGCAAAAAATAGCTTTGAATTTCAATCGCYTGCTTCGATTTCCCCTCTGTTGCGCAGTCTCAGGCATAAAACGAATGCAGCCAATCGAATTTATTGACGCCGGTTTCAGATATTTCGATGGGAGATACAGACCATGAGCCTCAGCTTCCGCCAGCTCCGCTATTTCGTCGCAACGGCCGAACAGGGACAGATTTCTTATGCGGCCTCACAGCTCTCCATCTCTCAGTCGGCAGTGACCACCGCTATCAAGGAGCTGGAAAAGTCGATCGGCGTTTCTCTTTTCATCCGCATGCCGCAGGGCATGGAGCTGACCGCTGCCGGCCGGCAGTTTCTTTCCTATGCCTACGAGATCCTCGCCAAGGTCGATGAGGCGACGCATCTGAACTATGTCAGCAGCGATATCGAAGGAGATCTGACGGTCGCAGCAACCTACACTGTGATTGGCTATTTCCTGCCACTTCACATCGAGCGCATGCGCCGGCTCTACCCCAAGCTCCGCATCCAGCTCTACRAGGTGAACCGCGAGTCGATCGAGGAAGGCCTGCTTGCCAACCGCTACGACATTTCGGTGCTGCTAACCTCGAATATCCTCAACAGCGCGCTCACCACGGAAACGCTTTTGCGTTCCATTCGAAGGCTTTGGGTGCCGGCACAGCATCCGCTGCTGAAGCGCGTGGGCGTCGGTTTGCGGGATATCGCCGAGGAGCCCTACATCATGTTGACCGTAGACGAGGCGGCCTACTCATCGCTGAAGTACTGGAGTACGACGCCCTATCAGCCGCGGGTGATGCTGCGCACCTCTTCGATCGAGGCGGTGCGCTCGATGGTCGCCAACAGCCTCGGCGTCGCGATCCTGTCTGATATGGTGCACCGCCCCTGGTCTCTGGAGGGCCGGCGGATCGAGACCGTCAGTATCAAGGATCCCGTGCCACCGATGGACGTTGGTCTCGCCTGGCGCGCCAATATCGAGTTCACACCGGCTATGCATGCCTTTCGCAGGTATTTTCAGCAGGCATACGGCCTGCCGGGTACCAATGCATGAGTTTTGCGTTTCATCATGTGCCATCGACAGGACAATTTCAGAAGCCGGGACCGACTGCGTCGGACAGGGCCATTCGCTTCAGGCTCCTGTCTGGTCGTCGGTGGCACCCTCCATCAAGCCATCGAAGACCTCCATCATCGCATTGGTGATGGCCTGCCCGAGCGCATTGCCGGCCCCACGGACATCGTCCTCGGTGCCATCGCGCGCCGCGCGGGCGAGCTCGAAACCCTGATCAGCTACAATCTGCTTGGCCACCTCGATGGCCCAAAGCCCGAAGTCCCCACGATTGTCGATCTGCATTGCCTCTTCCATTATCCGCTCCTATGTCTGGATCGCCTCCTGTTCCACAGGCTCAGATGGATGGCAACCGAGCCCTGCGGCAGGATCGGAGGGTACTCAAAGATACGTTCGGCGGGAGATCAGTGTCATTCGGCATGTGCCCTCGCATTCCTCGGTGGCAGCGGGTGGGGGGTGCCGCAGCTGTCCCCTTCCTGATCAAATCTTGCCAATCGGTCATCAAGCGCTCCTTCGCGCCCTGATGAAGCCGACGCCATTGATAATGTCCTCGACAATCTCAAAGGCGTTAACGCGTTTACGTACATTTGCTGACACGAAGCGGCGATGGGGCGCCCTGCGCCTCCTTGGAAGTAATTCGTGGCAGTAGATGGATCACACCGCGAGCATGGCGAACGCGGCAAGAGCCATTACAGCCGTAGCGGCCCATCCAAAGATCCTCATGACGACCGGGCGGTGTGGTAAAGGAGCTTGCGTTCTAGAGCCAGAGCGCGATACTGGGGCGCGGTTTTTGATCCGTCGGCGTGCCTGACGATTACCTCCCTGCGTATTTAGAAGCTCTGAGCGCTTCTCTTACCTAGAGGTTCGCCGCGTCCGATAACGTTCTTCCTGGAGGTCCCAATGCGCCGAGTCACTTCTCAATACATTCAATTCCGAAATTTTGAGAAGTTGATGGATCATGCGCACATTGAATTTGGGCATTCTGGCCCATGTGGATGCAGGCAAAACCAGCCTTACTGAACGACTACTTTTTGATACCGGCGCAATCGACAAGCTCGGCAGCGTCCACGGTGGAAACACACATACCGACAGCCTCGAACTCGAACGACAACGCGGCATCACCATCGCAGCAGCGGTGGTGTCGTTTTCGGTAGGCGACCTCATCGTCAACCTCATCGATACGCCCGGGCATCCAGATTTCATCGCGGAGGTTGAGCGGGTGCTCCAAATGCTGGACGCTGCTGTGGTCGTCGTTTCAGCTGTCGAGGGGGTGCAACCGCAGACCCGCGTGCTGGTGCGGGCGCTTCGACGCCTTCGTATTCCGTTTGTCTTCTTCATCAATAAGATCGACCGTCTCGGCGCACGTTACTTCGAACTCCTCGACGAGGTGGCCGCGCAATTGGCGGTTCGGCCTATTGCAATGGTAGATATCGCCCACCCGGGGAGCCGAGGGGCGAAGGTCCGTCTCTCAGACATGGCGCAAGAGCCCTTCTTTTCCACGCTCTGTGAAGCTCTCGCGGCGAACGACGAGGCACTGCTCGATGACTATGTCTCATTTCCTGATCGGCTGGGCGTCGCAAGACTGAAGGCGGCTCTGACAGATCAGGTTGCGAAGGGGCTGCTGCACCCGGCTTATTGCGGGATAGCGATGACTGGTCTCGGCGTGCCGGAATTGATCTCGGCTGTCGAAACCTTGCTACCGAGTAAGCAACCGGACACAGATGGGCCGGTCAGGGGAAAAATCTTCAAAATCGAACGCGGATGGGGCAGCGAAAAGATCGCCTATCTCAACCTGACATCAGGTACCATTACGACCCGCAACCACCTCGAGCTGCCGTGGGGATCACCGAAGGTGACGAGCATACAGCTCTTTGGTGAAGGACGATTGGAAAAGGTAAATCAATTCAGCGCAGGACGCGTCGCGAAGATCGGGGGACTGAGCGGTGCCCGCATCGGTGACGAAGTTGGGGGCGGCAGACCTCTGTCGGTAGATTTTCATTTTGCGCCACCTGCCCTTGAAAGCCGTGTTCTGCCGCTTCGACCGTCGGACAACGCGGCACTATGGGTAGCGATGCAGCAACTGTCGGAACAGGACCCATTGATCAATTTGCGCACCAATGATGATGCCAGCGAGATGTTCGTCTCGCTCTATGGCGAGGTGCAGAAGGAAGTCATCCAGGCGACACTGCTGAATGACTTTCGCCTCGAAGTGACCTTTGAGGCAAGCACGACAATTTGCGCGGAGAGATTGTTAGGCACCGGATGCGGACTTGAAGTGATCTTCAAGGAGTCGAATCCGTTTTTGGCAACGATTGGACTGCGCGTCGAGCCACGACCGGAAGGGGCAGGTAACAGCTTTGCCTTGGAAGTTGAGGTCGGACAGATGCCCCTGAGTTTCTATCGCGGGGTTGAAGATACGGTCTTCGAGACGCTCAAATCCGGTGTATACGGCTGGCAGGTGATCGATTGCCACGTAGCCATGACTGCCGCCAAGTACAGTTCGCCATCCAGCACTGCAGCCGACTTCCGAAACCTGACGCCTTTAGTCATGGCGGACGCGCTGTCATCGGCGCAAACAATCGTTTGCGAACCATTCGATTATTTCCATCTCGAAGTGCCGATGACGGCTTTGACGGCGATCCATGCCTTACTTGCGAAGTCGGGCGCAGCCATCAAAGAATCACTAGTCAACGATGGCACTGCACGATTGAGAGGGACGATTGCATCGGCAATGGTTCAGAGCATTCAGCGGCAACTGCCGGGATTGTCGAACGGTCTTGGCGTGTTTGAACATTCTTTCGACCACCATGCACCTATCTCCGGTCCGCAACCTTCAAGGCCGCGTTTGAATGCCAATCCGTTCGACCGTGCCGAATACCTGCAAAGCATCCGCCATGACCGTTAGCGGGCCGTCCAATGCGGCCATTACACAACCAGGCCGACTCCGGAGGCGGCACGTCGATGTGCCGCCAATCTTCTGGCGCTATACTTTGCTTAGTCAGGGACGCAACCGCTTGGGAGTGCGGCTGAGCAGCGTTACCTCCCTAATGCTGGCAGTATTTAGCATGCGCATCAGGAGGCGACCTAGACCTGTGCCCATGCCCCCGTGCGGAGGGCAACCATACCTGAAGAAGTCGAGGTAATCAGAGAGCGCGTCCAACTTGTGTCCTTGCTCGGCGGCTTGAGCCACTAGGCACTCGTAGCGATGCTCTCTTTGCGCCCCGGTCGTTATCTCCATCCCGCGCCACAATAGGTCGAACCCCTTCGTCTGGTCGGGTCGGTGGTCGTGGCGCATGTGATAGAAGGCGCGGCCGCTCGCCGGATAGTCGGTAATAAACAGGAACTCGTGGTTCGTGGTTGCGGCCATGTGCTCGGCAAGGATTCGCTCGCCCTCAGCGCCCAAATCGTCGCGCCTCGGGAGAGCGTGCCCCAGCTCTTTTAAAGTGTCACGCGCCTCTTCGAACGTAAGCTTAGGGAACGGTATAGCCGGTGACACAACGTCGACGCCGAAAAGCCTCATGATTTCTTCGCCATGAGCATCAGCGACAGCGGCAATGGCATGAGATAATAAACGCTCTTCGATCGTCATCAACTCGCGATGGTCCTCAATCCACCCAAGCTCCATATCGATTGACGTAAACTCAGTCTCGTGACGTGAAGTGAAAGAAGGTTCGGCGCGGAAAGCTGGGCCGATTTCGAAGACCTTTTCCATCCCTCCGGCGATTGCCATTTGCTTGTAAAACTGAGGTGATTGAGCAAGGTAGGCCGTTGTGTCGAAGTATTTGACGGCAAACACTTCCGCGCCGGACTCACTGAAGGTCCCCATCAGCTTAGGGGAATGGATTTCGCGGAAACCAAGTCGACGCCAGAAGCCACGCATCGCGTCCTCCAGCGTAGTCTGCACGGCAAAAACGAGTTGCTGAGCCGGATAACGCAAGCTCACCTGTCGATGGTCAATCCACTTGTCCAGTCCCGAGTCTTCAGCAACTGGAAGGCGGGCATCAGCCAGGCCGGCAATGTCGACGCTCTCAATTGCGACTTCCAGACCGCCTAGTTTGACGCTGGGAGCGGCGCTCACCCTTCCCGTTATAATGACGGAACTTTCAGGCGTGAGAACGTCGAGCGTAGCGGTGAGATCGGAATTGTCTTTTGTCTGCGTGAGCTGAACTTTCCCAGTAGCATCACGAAGAATGATGAACCGCATTCGCTTCTGGTCGCGGATTGCCTCGGCGAATCCACATAGCTTGACGCGCTGCCCGATAAGTGAAGGCAGGTCCGAAATAAAGGAACGCGTCAAAGGTAAGGTATGCAACATGACTTTCTCCTGAAACGGAAGCCGGATCGGAGAAGCCAAAGACACAGCACCTTCCGAAACCGGCAGGGGCTGTGGTGATCTATGAGCTACGCTAAGAAGCGCACACGGTATCCACGACCCCGAAAGAGTCGTTATTATTGATCGTTGTTTTCAACGACGTGCTCATGAGGGCACGTTAGTCTCAAGAAGATCGAAATGTAAACCCCATAGCCGTCTGTCCGCTACTTTTAGTTGGCCTCTATCGTCGGTCAGGTCATGCTCCTCGAATTTTTCCGCGAAACAGCGCTCGCTGTAGGAGAAATTCTAGCGGGAAAACGAGATGATCTTCTCGGAGCGCAGATCCTCGAGATCGATCTCGCTCTTCAAGGCCAGCGGGCTGTCCCTAGCGACGGCCAGCAGGTAACGCTCATGGGCAATCGCGAAGAAGCGTAAGGAGCCGATATTCTCCACCGGCGGGATGAAGCGGAGATTGATGCGGCCTGCCTCGATATGGCGGATGATGTCATCGGTGGTGCCGCTTTCGATATGCAGGCGGATACCTTTGCAAGATCCAGCGGGGATCGGGCGTTGCTTCTCGCTCGACGCCGCCTTGACTTCAACGCATTGAGAAACGCTCAGGTCGGAAGGTCGCCAGCATGGGATGCTCGGTATCCGTCACAAGCTCGAACGCGAGCAACTCACCTACGATGAGACCGAGTGTTGCGCCGCTATGGCTGAACGCCACGTAATAGCCTGGGATAGCCTTGATAGCCCCAATCACTGGCTCCCCGTCGCCAGGGATGGGCTTGCCACCAACGCCGATAGAAGCGACCTCGAGTTGCGGATTGCCTTCCATCACCTTCGAAGCTTCTGCCAGAAGCTCTGCAACCACGCTATCGTCGATATCATAGCTGCCGTCTGCGCGCACTGTCACGCCCTCGTCGGCCGCCCAGTCGGCATCCAGCGAGAAGGTGCCGCCTGGCGCTGGGCGAACAGCGACGCGCGGTGTATTCAGAACAGCGCGCAGTGGATGGGCGAGCGGCCGGGTCTGCACAAGAAGGGCGATGGGGGTCCCATCTGAGATGATCAGCCCGCTTTCCGCAGCCATCTTCGGCACGGCTGGGCCGGTCGCGAGCACAACAGCATCCGCTTGATGGCGGAAACCATTTCTAGTTTCGGCGCCAATCGCACGACCACCGTCAATCACGACCCGCGCAGCCCCTTGATCCGTCACCAGAACGCCCCCGAGCGCAACAAACTCCTCAAGAAGGACACCAATCAGCGTCGGCAGATCGACCCAACCTTCGCCGGGATTGAAGATTGCGCCCTGCGGGGTGATTGCGCCCGCGTCGACACCTGGTACGATGCGAGCGACTTCGGCTGCGGAAAGCCTCTGCGCGTCATAGGCAAGCGAAACCTCGTGGCGATAGGCTGCTTCGATCTCGTTGCGCTCGTCGTGCGCGTCCCAGGTCAGTCCCCCATCAAAACGAAGCCATTCCGCATCGGGATTCTGCGCGGCGAGCGTGCGATAACGGTCGATGCCGGCCATACGCAGCTGATGATATGGCTCAGAGCGCATGCGCGCCGAGTTCAGCCAGGAGAGCGAGCGGCCGGATGCGCCGTTGGCGGGCGAGCCGTCATTGAGGATCGTGACCTTGATGCCGCGCCGCGCAAGTTGCACGCCCGTTGAGACGCCGAAGATACCGGCACCGATGATGGCGGTCGAAGAGATGGTGTTGTTGGTCATGGTTGGCTTTCAACTGATTGTTATATGGATGGGTGAAGCGGTCAGGGCTCTTCCCAGTGGCCGCTGGCGGCGGAGCGGAAAAGCGCGTCGATCGCCTTCATGTTCGCGATTGCATCGCCAAGCCCGGTCTCGACAGGCTTGCCGGAGAGAACGGCTTCAGCAAATGCGTCGACCTGTTCGCGATATTGGTCGATTGGCGCGATTGCGATCTCCTCACGACCGCCCCCGGCCAGATCGCGGCCATCGTCGAAGATAAGGACCGTCGCCTCATCGCCCGGTGCGTTGAAAGGAATAGGGATTTCCAGACGCCCGCGCGTTCCAAGCACCGTAACCTTCTGCGTGAGAGCGAGCTGTGTGGAACAGGTGAAGGCAAGCTGCCTTCCCTCCGGGAAGGCCAGCAGCCCGCTCGTCAGGCGGTCCGTGCCAAAGACGGGATCGCGCTCCATGAGCGCAATCGCCCGAACCGGTTCCGCGTCGAACAGGAAACGCGCCGTGTTGATGGCATAACACCCGACATCGAACAGACCGCCGCCACCAATTTCAGCCTGGTTTCGTACGTTCCCGGGGTCGTCGAGATAATAGGAGAAGATCGTCTGGATAACCCGCACTTCGCCGAGGCGTCCCCCGGCGATCAACGCGCGTGCCGTCTTCCATTGTGGATGGTGGCGCACCATGAAGGCCTCTGCGACCGGCAGGCCGGYCGCCTTTTGTGCCGTCGCCAGTGCTATCGCCTGCGCGGCATCAAGCGCGATCGGTTTCTCGCAGAGCACTGGTTTTCCATGCTCCAGCGCCTTGATCGTCAGTGGCACATGCAGATGATTGGGCAAAGGATTGTAGATCGCATCTATTTCCGGATCGGCAAGCAGATCCTCGTAGCTGCCATAGGACTTGGCGATGTCGAAGCGCGCCGCCATCTCTTTGGCCTTGTCGGCATCGCGCGAAGCGATTGCTGCGACGCGCCCCAGGCGACTGGACTGGATGGCGGGAATGACCGCCTTGGCAGCGATGCCCGCGCAACCGAGCACGCCCCATCGTATCGTTCGTGTCATTTTTTCTTCTCCCGACGCTTAGAGCACTTCCGCAAGGAAGCGCTGGAGACGCGGGCTCTGCGGGTTGTCGAATATTGCCTCTGGCGTGCCTGCTTCCACCACGCGTCCCTCGTCCATGAAGACGACCTGATCGGCGACCCTGCGGGCAAACCCCATTTCGTGCGTAACAACGACCATGGTCATGCCGCGCATGCCGAGTTCGGCCATGAGGTTGAGGACGCCCTTGACCAATTCCGGATCGAGTGCACTCGTCACCTCATCGAACAGGATGACTTCCGGTTCCATGGCAAGCGCACGGGCAATGGCGACGCGCTGCTGCTGGCCGCCGGACAGACCGCCCGGACGATGGTGCTGGCGGCTGGCAAGGCCGACATCGGCAAGCCTTGCCTTGGCGATGCGTTCTGCCTCGGCTGCCGGCAGGCCTTTGATTTTCGTCAGTGACAGCATGACGTTTTCCAGCGCCGTGTGATCCGGAAAGAGGTTGAAATGCTGGAAGACCATGCCGACCCGGCGGCGCAGCGTTTCCGGCCTCATGGAGAGAATGCTTTCACCGTCAATGAGAATATCGCCGCTCTTGGGCTCGACCAGACGGTTGAGCCCACGCAAAAGGGTGGATTTGCCAGAACCGGACGGGCCGATGATGCAGGTGACGCTGCCCGGCTTTACCGAAAGGTCGACTCCCTTCAGCACGTCAAGGTCGCCGTAGGCCATACCGAGACGGCGCACATCGAGGCTGCCGCCCTTGAACGAGACATCGGTCGCGCGAGCGGCACTGTCGAGTTCACTGACTTCCTCCAGCCCACTGGTGATGACAAAGGGGCGCGGCTTGCCAATCCGCAGGCGATTGTCGATCGCGTTGACGACATGGGTGAGTGGCACTGTGACGATGAGATAAAACACACCCGCCAGCAGGAGCGGTGAAAGGTTGCCGGTCACCACCGCCTGGTCCTGTCCTACGCGAAAGATCTCGCGCTCGGAGGCCAGAAGCCCAAGGAAATAGACAAGGCTTGAATCCTTGACGTTGCCGATGAATTGGTTGACGAGGGCCGGCAGGACGCGTCGCACGCCCTGCGGCACGACGATAAGCCGCATGCCCTGGCCGTAGCTCATCGATAGCGCCCGGCAAGCCTCCATCTGGCCACGATCGACGCTCTGGATACCAGAGCGGAAAATTTCGCCGATATAGGCGCCGGCAATCAGGCTCAGCGCCAGGATGCCAAGCGGGTAAGGCGACGGACCGAAGAGTTCGCGGCCAATGCGGGCAAAGCCCTGGCCTATCAGGAGAATTGTGACGATGGCGGGAAGGCCGCGAAAAATATCGGTATAAAGACGAGCGGGGATGCGCAGCCAGGGCGAGCGGGAAATGCCCATGATCGCGAGCACCATGCCGATGGCGACGCCAAGCACCGTCGAGGTCGCAGCCAGGATCAGCGTATTCTTCAGACCGACCGTGATCATCGTCGGCAGCACTTCAGCCATGGCATCCCAGTCGAGGAAGCTGCGGCGCAGGTTTTCAAGCCAGTCCATTCGGAAATCCCTTGAAAGAAAGGCCGGTCCGACCAGTGAAGGCCGGACCGGAAGGCGGCATTACTGCTTGGGAAGATATGCCTGCGGCATCGGTGTACCGGGGAACCATTTTTCGTGCAGCTTTTTCCAGGTGCCATCCTGCATCGCTTCTTTCAGGCCCTTGTTCAGCGCCTCGCGCAACGCATCGTTACCCTTGCGGATGACGAAACCGGCGGGCGCATCGAAGCTTGGAATGTTGACCGCAATCTTCAGAGCGGGATAGCGGGCGGAGTAGTCCTTCGCAGCCTCGAAATCGAGGAAGTGGGCGTCCACCGTGCCGTTATTAAGCGCGGAAACGGCAGAGTTATTGTCCGGGAACTTGACGAGATCTGTGCCGGCAAAGTTCTTCTCGGCATAGATTTCCTGCAATGTGCCCTGCACGACGCCGAGACGCTTGCCCTTGAGGCCGGACGCGTCGGTAATACCAGCCTCGGGAGACAAGACGCTTAGGAAACCAGCCAGGTAACCGTCGGAGAAATCAACGGTCACCTTGCGCTTGTCCGTCGTGCCAATCGCAGCGGCTGCGACATCGAAGCGGCCGTTGGCGACGGAGGGCATCAGGGCCGAGAACTCCTGGCCGGTGAAGACCACCTGCTCCTTCTTAAAGCCGAGGCGTTCGGCGACGTTGAGGAAAAGCTCGATGTCGAAACCGGTAAAGTTTCCGTCCGCGGTTGTGAAGGCATAGGGCTTGGCATCGCCCATCGTGCCGACACTGATCGTGGCGGCATCGATGAGGCCAAGCGGATTGTCGGCAAGTGCCGGCGTCACTGCGCCAGCAAGGGCACCGAGCGTGACCGCGATCGAGGTCGCGCGAATTTTGGCAAAGGCGGATGTGAAGGCTTGAGTAAATTGCATTGCATTTGTCTCCTCTGGCGGCGTTGGTCTGCGATAATTTTGAGGCGCATRGGCCCCATCCGGACGGCGGCATGATCTCACCCACCCGGCCCCAGCAGTTCGCATGTCGGAAGTCTTTTTATGTTTGAGACCGGTCTCAATACCGAAGAGACCGGTCTCTTTTGTTATTGGCAATTGTTATATTCGCATTTGCCACTCGTCAAGTTCTCTTGTAAGCCTACCGGTTATGGACAAAAGCGCGCCAAAATCGGTTTCCGTCACAGTCGCCGACGTCGCGCTCAAGGCCGGCGTCTCGAAGGCAACGGCTGCACGCGTGCTGGGCGGCTACGGAACGGTCAGCGACCGGGTGCGCGAGACCGTCACAGCCGCGGCTCGCTTACTCGATTACCGACCGAACGAGCTTGCTCGCAGCATGACGACGGGACGCTCCGGCACGATCGGAGTGGTAGTGGGTGATATCGAGAATCCCTTCTTCAGCCTCGCGGTGCGCGGCATCTCCGATGTCGCCCGGCGGGCGGGATTCACTGTCATTCTCATCAATTCCGGTGAAGATGTTGACGCGGAAAGAGCGGCCATGCGCACTCTGCTTGCCAAGCGTGTCGATGGCGTCATCGTCTCGCCGGCAAATGACCATGATGTCGAGCACCTGCATGAGGCTATCCGCTCCGGGTTGCCCCTCGTGTTGCTCGACCGCGCAAGCGACACACTCGATGTCGACACCGTGATTGCTGACGACCGGCATGCCGCCGAGAACATCACGCGTCGCCTGATTGCGCTCGGCCACCGGCGCATCGCCTATCTTACCGCCTGCGACACGCCGGACCATAGCTTCCGTGCGGTGGAAGACATCAATACCGGCTCGGTGCGCAGGCGCATCGAAGGCTATCTCGGTGTCTGCCATGAGGCTGGCTTGATCAACATGGATAAATGGGTCCAGGTTGGTGCTATGACGCCAAGTAAGACGCACCGTATCGTCAGCGAAATGCTGCAATCGGCGCAGCGTCCGACGGCGATCATTGCATCGGACAGTATTATTGCCCTGGAGGTGTTCAAGGTTCACCGTCAGCTGGGGCTTAGCATCCCAGACGACGTGTCGCTAATTTCGTTTCACGATGCGGACTGGACGTCGGTAACGACGCCCCCTGTTACCGTCGTGCGTCAGCCGGTCTACGATCTCGGAGCAAAAGCAGCCGAACTGTTGGTCGATCGATTAAGTCGCGAAGGTCAGTCTGCCCGCAAGGTAGTTCTGAAAACGGAGTTCGTTGAACGCGCTTCCACGGCAAAGTGCGTTGATCGCGTTGACTGCTCTTGAAAGGAATCGAACCACCGATCTGCAATCTGTTTGAATTCATCACGTTCGTGGGCACGAATGAGCACTTTCGTCAACAATTGCGAGATACGGTATATAGAGGAAACGTACTCGCTTGCGGCCGTCACTTCCTCGATGAAGGCAAACACTCCAAGTCAGCAAGCGTCACGTTGACTGTCGCAGCGGATAAGCCTGTCATTCTCAATGAGCTGGTTGGCCGTGAGCTTCCATGCGCAGCATGGAACCACGTCTCCCAGCTTGCCGTCGACACCTTTCAGAGAGTTATGCGGCTCGCGACCCTATTTGGCAGGTTGATTGGGCGAGACCCGGCTCCGTCTCCACGGCACTCCGAGCTCACGTTCTCTTCTCGCGTGGCGACGTATAATTCGATCCGATCCCGACCTCGTGCCTTCGACTGATAGAGAGCTTGATCGGCTTGATTGCGCAAGTCTTTCAGATCACCAACACCATCCCAGAGAGCGACGCCAACGCTTGCGCTGGGCCTTACGATTGCCGCGCCGGCAGAAAATGCAAGGGTATTGATCCCCCGCCTGATTTCATCAGCTTTCGCCAACGCCGTCTCTTCGGTTTGGTTACTTAAAAACAGCCCGAATTCTTCTCCACCAAGGCGGCCATATGACGTTTCCTTTCCCGCGACGACGGCTATGGCTCGCGCAACACCGGCCAGCACGACATCGCCGGTCTCATGACCGTAGCTATCATTGATGCTTTTGAAATAATCGATATCGATCATGATGAAGGCGTGTCCTAGCCCCGGTATCCTTGGAAGGGATGCGAAGAAGCGCTGCCGGTTCGGTATTCCGGTTAGGGAATCCGTATTTGCCAGATGTCTCAACTGCGCTTCGACCCGCTCCTGCACGAGCACGAGCACGAACAGGGCAAGCGAGAAGTGGCAGATAATCAGCAGAAAGAACGCGTAGCGGGGTGCAATTGGGCCATAGTCCGGAAAGACCATTCCGACGGTGACGAGCACCGAAAATACCGTCGCGGCCAAAAGAGATGCAAGGAGGCCCCACCTTGCCGGCAGACGATCCGCAAAAAAGTCTCTCAGGACGCTGGCACCGGAGGCAGTAAGGAAAGCTGCGGCAGCCGCATTGAAAATCGCGGCGCGCGTCGGATTGTCCGCATACCAGCGCATCCCCCCAACTGCGGCCGACAGGATCAGCGCGGCGGCGAGCAAAAGCCAGTCAGACCTTTTTTGCTGGCGGCAACTCAGCTGGAGCAATCCCATCGCCATCAGCGAATAGCCTGTGACGCCGACGGAAAAGCTTCCGAAAGTCCAAAACTCGAATGCGACCAAGCCCTCCTCTCCCATTCCGGCAATCGTTGATGCGAAGGCAAGAAGGCAACAGCCGGTCGCGAGAAGACCAAGCCCAGGTTCTCTGGACCGCCACCTGACGTAGGAAAAGCAGATCGCGCCGACGATGAAAGAAGATTTATGGAGAAGAAGAACTGTCGCAAGATCCATCGTCAAACCGAATACCAGCTGGGACAAGGACGCATAATCGCTAATGACTACTTTTGAATGAACCGGATTAAAAGGCGGAACGTCGGGAGGCGGCCGGTCCCAAGTGCTCGCAGCAATCGCTTCCTCACGAAGGTTTGGCATGCTTCTCGCCGTTCCATTGTTGCCGATGCTCGCCGGAGCATGTATCCGATCGCCGAAAACCTAGTCGCAACACGCTCAGAGGCCATACTTTTTCTCGCAGCCAACTGGCCTGAGCCGAATAACTAAAATGCCATCGTGTAGGATATTGCCGCGCTTACCGCGCTGGCCGGAGGCGATCTGGGCTGTACTTGGCCCTCTCGTCCGGGTTGCATTCAGCTGATAGGTCCCCTCGATGCTGTGGCAGGCATTGCTAGGGGCGTCGATGTATACCTTTTCTCGATCGGCATGATGCTGTCGTCCAAGCTCGGCAGAAGAGAAGGCTTGTTCGACTGGATTGCCGCCATTACGATCTCGCACACCAAGGGTTTCCCCAGGCGCCTTTCGTGCTCGTCTATCTCGTTGGCCTCGTTGTAACGGTTTTCCTTTCAAACCACGCGACCGCCGTGGAGCTCACGCCTGCCGTTTATGCAGCTTGCCGATCCGCCCGGGTTCGGGACCCGATATCTTATCTGCTGATATGCGCCTTCATCGCCAATGCGGCGAGCTTCCTGCTGCCGATCTCCAAACCGGCTAATCTCGTGATCTTCTCCGGCGGTGAAATGCCGCCTTTGTCACGCTGGCTGTCGACATTCCTACTACCGTCGATCGTTTCCATCGCTGTCACGTTCATATGCTTCTATTGCACGCAGCGGCGCACCCTTTCGGAAGAAAGCCTCGCCGTCAGTGCCGCCCGAGCGGTTGTCAAGGACCAAACACCTGGCATTATCCGCGGGGCGCAGCATCTTATCAATTTGAACATCCGACCCACCCAGCGTGACCGACGGCACAGTGCTCTCTGAGCACCCGCCAAAAATCTCCAAGAGCAAGCGGCGCCTCAGTTGGCTCCCATGATCATCCCGATCAGTTCCGGAACCGACTCCTTCTTTGGCACTACCGAGCCTGCAATCCGCCCCTGCCGCATGACAACGGCCCTGTCAGCCACTTGGACCACGTGGTCCATGTTGTGGCTAATTAGAATTACCGAAACGCCGCGCTCCGGAAGCGACTTGATCAAGCGGAGCACCTGAGCTGATTCACGTACACCGAGTGCGGCGGTAGGCTCATCCAAGATGACCACCTTGCTCGCGAACGCCACCGCTCGAGCGACGGCAACCGCTTGACGCTGTCCGCCGGACATCAGCCCGATCTCCTGACCAGGATTCAACGCCTTGATCCCGAGGTTGTTTGCAGCGCCGACCCAACCGGTTGCCTCCCGAGTCTTATTCAGGAAGCCAAAGGGCCCCATCCAACTCGGCCATGTCTTCTCGCGACCGATGTAGAAATTGGAGGAGACATCCAGATTGTCCAAAACGGCGAGATTCTGAAACACCGTTTCTATGCCGGCACGACGCGCATCGCCCGCCGAACTCAGCGAAAGCTTCTCGCCAGCTAGGTGGATATCACCTTCATCGAGCTGCATGACGCCGCTGATCGCGCGAACCAATGTAGTCTTCCCAGCTCCGTTGTCGCCGAGGAGAGCGAGGATCTCGCCTTTGTGGAGGGTTAGGTCCACACCGCCCAGGGCAGTGACGAACCCGTAGGATTTCACGGCGTTGCGCACCTCTAAAACAACGTTGCTGTTCATCGCATTGCCCTCGCCGCACGTGCACGGAGTTTTTCTTCGAAGTAACGACGGAGAACGTCGAGTTCGAGCGCCAAGAGGATGGAAGCGCCAATGGCAATTGCTTCCCAGAATGGAGAGACGCTCATCAGGTTGAGACCATTGCGGATGACACCGATGATTAGAGCGCCGATCAGGGCGTTGACGATATGGCCCCGACCGCCAAAGAGGCTGGCCCCGCCGATGATCACCGCCGTAACGGCGTCCAGTTCCATTCCCACACCTGCGAGCGGTGAAGCGGCATCCGTGCGGCCGGCATAGATCAGCCCGGCGATGCCTGCGGTCATGCCCGACAGCATGTAGCAGCTCATGATGACCCGGTCCCGCGGAACCCCCAACCATCCCGCAACATCTGGGTTACCGCCAACGGCATAGATCCACCGGCCCCAAAGCGTCCTGAGCGTCAGAACCGCGAGCACCAGCGTAACGAACGCAACGAGTATCGCAGGGACCGGAACGCCCCCAATCGACCCATTGCCAGCGGCTTGCACGAGAGGTGCCATCCCGATGTGCTCGGTGCCACCGCTCAGAAGAAGCGCCATGCCTCTACCGATACCCAGCGTCGCGACGGTGACGATCAAAGGCTGCGGAATTCCACCCTTCACGATCATGAAGCCGTTGAACAGCCCGAAGAGTGCACCTGCCGAAAGGAAGACCACGACATGGAGTAGACCGTTGTCGATGCCGGAATCCATCATCAAACCGGACAGGACCACCGTCAGACCAAGGACGCTACCTACCGAAACATCGACCCCCCGCACGATGATGACAAGCAGCTGCCCTAGCGCCAGTGTTGCGATCATCGTTGTCTGCGTCAGGAGGTTCTGGAGATTCCGAACCGTTAGGAAATACTCATTGAGGAAGCTCATTATGATTATGAGCGCTATGAGGATCACCGCCGGTCCCGTTCTCAGGATACGCAGCCCCAATCGAATACCGGGTGCTTTCAAAGCTTCGGAGCTGTCCAGCTCCGGCGTAGTCGGTTGGGCATTCGCCGCACCTGCCACGTTATCTGTGTTGGTGGATGACATGATCGAAACCTTCTGACGTCGGCCGCCGAGCCGAAATCGGCTGAAATTACAACTTTGCGCCCCTGAGCGTCGCCCTGGGGCGCTGTCTCACGCCGGTGCCGTGAATTACTTAGCGGCGAGCTTCGCCTTGAGGTCCTTCACGTAAGCCTCGGCGTTGTCCTTGGTCAGCGGTGTGGCGACAGGCACGACGGTTACCGGCTCAACGGCTTCGTTCTTGGCGACCTTGACGGCGGTATCGATCGCGGTCGAGCCGATAGCTTCGAAAGGATACGGCACGGTGTATTTCCAGTTGCCATCGGACGCGACCGCCTCTGCACCATACAGCTGGCCGCCGATCGACCCCAAAGGCACCTTGCTGCCGCTGGATTTGAGCGCTTGGAGGGAACCCTGTGCGGACACGTCGAACACGTTGAAGATACCGCCCAGATCAGGCGAAGACGTCAACATGTTTTCGGTGATCGTCCGCGCGCTGGCGGGATCGCACTTGGCATCGGCGTCCATAACGACGTTGTACTTTTTCGACTCCGTTGCCTTCTTGAAGCCATTGATAAAGGCATCGGTGTCCGGATTGCCAAGCAGGCACCGGATGATGCCGATCTTCGCCCCTTCGGGTACAATCTGGGCAAACAAATCGCCGGCCTTACCCGATGCGCCAGGAATGTCGTAGAGCACGTCGGAGGCGTGCCCCTTCAACTCGGGTAGACCGGTGTCAAAACCGACGACCTTTATGCCCTGCGCCTCTGCCTTCTTCAGCGCTGGGTAGAGCTGTGCGGCCGCACCGCCATGGTTGATGGCGATTACGTTGTAGTTTTCTGTCATCGCCTTTTCGATGGCGGTGATGAAGTAGTTGGCATTGGTGCGATCTGGACCAGCAACGATGTCGATCTGGACGTCCGGGAATTTCTTCGCCTCCGTCTCCGAAGCCTTGTGCATTCGAACGAACGACTGGTCACCCAGGTACGGATAGATCACAAGCACCTTGGGCTTGTCCGCCGCATATGCGGTAGTGCTCAGCATAGATGCGGCTAGCCCCAGCAGAATGCCGGCTTTCACTGTCAATTTCATTGCTTCCTCCACTTCCCGTTACGATCGATGTCGCTCCAATCTGAAGCTCACTGTGCCGCCTCGACCTCCTGCGGCTTTCGCTGCCGATACTGTCTGTCCCGGGCATCGAACATGTGAAGCGAGCGCATGGCCCGCCGTAACTCTTCATCCGCAGCTAGGCGTCTGTATTCGGCGTAAAGCTCCTGATAATCCGCCAAGCGATCCTGGTTCGGCTCGAACCTCTGGTGGCTGCGTGCCCCAAGTTGCTCAGCGCCCTCGGCAAACGAGCCGACAATCCCAGCCGCGACGGCACCGTGGATTGCGGCACCGAGCGCAGTCGGGTTTTCAACGTCGGGAACCTCAATAGTCCGCCCCAAAACGTCCGCCATTGTTTGGACGAGAAACGGGTTGTTGCGTGTGAGACCGCTCGTCATGATCACGCGCCGGACAGGAACGCCCGCAGCGAGGGCCAAGTCCAGGATGGTTTTGGTTCCGTAGCAAAGAGCTTCGATCAGGGCCCGATAAATCCCCGCAGCCGTCGATTTGAGGCTCAGGCCAACGAGTAGTCCGGAAAGGGCTGAATCCGCGAGCGGGATGCGGTTGCCGGCAAACCAGTCGAGAGCCATGACGCCGCCTTCGCCTGGGCCGAGCGCTCGGGCGGCTTCGTTGTAAGAGGCGAAGTTTTTTGAGAGGTCGGGGTCGCGAGGAAACGTCTTGACGTACCATGCCAGCATATCACCGAAGGCCGCCTGCCCCGCCTCGTAGCACCATAGGTTCGGCAGAACAGCACCAAATGCCGCTCCCTCAAGACCGGTCGGCAAGCCTCGTCCCTCGTCGTCCAGGATAAGGAATCCGGCAGAAGTTCCGAGCGCGCCAACGAACACACCTGGGGCGACGGCACCGACAGCAGGCAGAACAACGTGACTGTCGATCACTGCGACGGAAACAATGGCATCGCCCAGGAGGCCGGTGCGTTGACGCCACTCAGCTGTCAAAACGCCTGCCGCGCTACCGACCTGCGAAGGCGGAGACAGCCGCCGAGTCAGCCCGGGCACGACATCTTGCGGGTAGCCTGACGCTGCGGAGAATTGCGCCTTGTAAGAGGCGAAGTCCAAGCTTCGCATTTCGTTACCGGTAAGCTGCCATACGAGCCAGTCGCCCGCCTCGATGAAACGGTCCGTATCGTCCCAGATTCCGGGTGCCTCGGAACTCAGCTGAGCCGCCTTCGCGATCAACCATTCTCCAGATAGCTTGCCACCAAAGTTTTCGAGATACTCCCCGCCGCCAGCGTTGATCGCATCCGCCTGAGACTGGGCCGAGTGCTTCCACAGCTTCACATAGGCGTGTGGGTCTTCCGGGTTGAGTTCAGCGAGGGCCGTCCCATCCGCTCTCGCGGGCATTGGTGACGAAGCTGTAAAGTCGATACCAATTCCGTCAATGGTCTTTCCGCTTCCTAGCGCGGAAAGAATTTGTTCGGCGGCCTCCGTGTAGTCAGAGGGAACCTGTAGGACGAAATTCGCGGGCAAGGCATGGCCCATAAGGGAATTCGTCAAAATACCATTGGTGTAGGGGTGGACGTGATGTCCCTCCTGTGCGCCGGTCCGGGAATTCACCAGGATACCGCGGGCTGACTCCGATCCGAAATCCATGCCGATGAGATAGGTGTCGGCCATGCCGTTATCCTTTTCTCGCTTCGAGCATCGTTCTGACACGATCAACGACAGCCTTTGCAGTGATGTTGAAGTGTTCGAAAAGCACCTCGGCGGGGGCGGACTCGCCGAACGTGTCGATACCGACGACGGCTCCCTCGAGACCGACGTATTTACGCCAGTAGTCCGTCACTCCGGCCTCGACAGCGAGGCGCGGCAGGCCGCGCGGGAGTACGATGTCCTTGTAGGCGTTCTCCTGGCGGTCGAAGGCGAAGGTTGAGGGCATCGATACGACGCGAACGTGAATGCCTTCCGCGGCGAGCCGCGTCTGGGCTTCTATGGCCAGTCCAACTTCAGAGCCCGTCGCGATAACGACCGCAGCAAGTGCTCCCCCCTCCTGCTTGAGGATGTATCCGCCGCGCCGGATGGCCGCCAGTTTGTCGGCGTCGCGGGTCTGGAAGGGAAGATTTTGTCTTGAGAGGATCAGACTGGTTGGGTTGGAGACATTCTCGATCGCGACATGCCAGGCGACAAGCGTTTCCGCTGTGTCGCAGGGCCGCCAGACGTCCATGTTCGGCATTAAGCGCAACGTCGAAAGCTGCTCGATCGGCTGGTGGGTTGGGCCGTCCTGCCCCAGTGCGATAGAGTCATGCGTAAATACATGGATAGCGCCGACCTTCATCAGCGCCGCCATCCGCAAAGCATTGCGGGCATATTCGGAGAACATCAGGAAGGTGCCGCCGTACGGACGTACGCCACCATGGCGCAACATCCCGTTCATGATCGCGGCCATGCCGAATTCGCGGACACCGTAGTAGATGTAATTGCCAGAACCGGACTGGCCAAGCGCACGCGTTCCGCTCCACATCGTGAGGTTCGAACTTGCCAGGTCGGCCGATCCCCCAACCAATTCGGGAACCAGCGGCGCGACAAGCTCCAGAACGTTCTGGCTCGCCTTTCGGGTCGCTATCGTTTCAGCTTTCGCGACTACGGCCTTGAGGCCCTCTTCCATCTTTGCGGCAAATTCCGCCGGCAGCTCGCCGCTCATCCGGCGGTCGAACTCCGCTGCAAGCACTGGGTATTCGGACCGATAACGGTCGAAAACCTGCAGCCATTTTGCTTCTCGCGACGCTCCTGCAGCAGTGGCGTTGAATCCCTCGTACACCGTTGCTGGGATGTCGAAAGGCTCGTCATTCCAGCCCAATGCCGCCCGGGTAAGTGCGACCTCGGCAGCACCGAGCGGGGAACCGTGGCTATCGTGGCTATCGGCCTTGTTGGGCGACCCCTTGCCGATCGTGGTGCGGCAGCAAATCAGGGTCGGTCGGTCGGTCTCCGCCTTCGCCTCAGCAATTGCACGATCAACGGCTTCGACGTCGTGACCGTCGATCCCGCGGATCACGTGCCAGCCATAGGCTTCGAAACGCTTGGGAGTATCATCGGAGAACCATCCGCCGACATGACCATCGATGGAGATGCCATTGTCATCGTACACTGCGATGAGTTTCCCAAGGCGCAGCGTACCTGCGAGTGAACAAGCCTCGTGACTGATCCCCTCCATCAAGCAGCCGTCGCCCAGGAAAACGTAAGTGTGGTGATCGACGATGTTAAGTTCGCTCCGGTTGAACTCAGACGCCAAAAGCCGTTCGGCGATGGCCATCCCGACCGCGTTAGCTACACCCTGCCCCAGTGGACCGGTCGTCGTTTCCACACCAGGGGTGTAACCGAATTCCGGGTGCCCTGGTGTCCGGCTATGCAGTTGCCTGAATGCCTTGAGATCCTCGACGGTAACGTCGTAGCCGGTCAGATGAAGGAGGCTGTACAAGAGCATCGAGCCATGACCATTCGACAGAACAAAGCGGTCGCGGTTCACCCAGTTAGGGTTGGCCGGATTATGCTGAAGATGACGTGTCCAGAGAGCAACCCCGATTTCCGCCATGCCCATCGGCATACCAGGGTGACCTGATTTGGCTGCCTCCACGGCATCCATTGAAAGCGCTCTGATGGCGTTGGCGAATGTGGCGTTGCTGTGAGACATATTTTCCATGACTTTATTCATGCGGGAATAAGGGCTGACCTAAGCCACCGGTTGTGGCTTAGGCCGTTGCTTGGGCAAAATCGGCCGCGGTCGCCGCCCCGGTCATTATCGCTACGGCGTCGGACATCGTGACGACCCGTGGATTGACCACGGCAGCACGCCTTCCAAGCCTGTGAATGTGGATGCGGTCGGCGATCTCGAAGACGTGGGGCATGTTGTGGCTAACGAGGACGATCGACAGTCCCCGCTCACGAACGCCCTGGATCATGTCCAGAACCTTCCGCGACTCCTTTACACCGAGCGCCGCGGTGGGTTCGTCCAGGATGATCACCCGTCCACCGAACGCACAGGCCCTCGCAACAGCGATGCCCTGGCGCTGGCCACCCGAGAGCGTCTCCACGCTTTGATGGATGTCCTGAACAGTCATCAATCCAAGGTTTGAGAGATGACGCCGTGCTTCAGCTGCCATCTTTGCTCGATCGAGTAACCGAAACATCGAACCGCGCATGCCGCCGACCCTCATTTCCCGTCCGAGAAAGAGGTTATCGGCGATGGAGAGTGCCGGCGACAGCGCGAGGTTCTGGAATACCGTTTCGATACCGGCTGCTCGCGCGTCCATAGGGGACTTAAAGGCAGTCAGCTTGCCGTCCAGCCTGATTTCCCCCGCGTCCGGGATGACCGCGCCGGCGAGCGCTTTGATCAAGGTCGACTTGCCAGCCCCGTTGTCCCCGATAACCGCAAGGATTTCCCCCCGGCGCAGCTCGAAGTCGGCGCCGTTAAGCGCGACGACATTGCCGTAGGTCTTGGTGAGGCCACGACCTTCAAGAGCGAGTCTCTGGCTCATGCCGCAACCCTCCGAATCCACTGATCAACGCCGACGGCGGCTACGATTAGAATTCCGACGGAGAACTCCTGCCAAAGCGCATCGAGCCCAGCGAGTGCGAGACCGTTGCGAAACACACCAACGATTAATGCCCCGATCAGGGTTCCGACGATCGTCCCGCGACCACCGAAGAGGGAAGTTCCGCCGATGACCGTTGCCGTGATGGAGTCAAGGTTTGCAGTCGAGCCTGAGGTGGGGCTGATAGCGCCCACGCGTCCGATCAGTGCCCAAGCGCCGATCGCCGAGATAAGACCAGCGCATCCGTATACCGCGAGCAACACGCGCCGTGTATTGATACCGGCAAGTCGAGCAGCATCGGGGTCATCACCGGTGGCGTAGACGTGCCGACCGAACGCTGTGCGGTTGAGTACGTACCAAGCGCCGGCGGCAAGAGCGAGCATGAGGACGGTCCCCATGGTGATGCGCGCTCCGCCGATTTGAAGGGCTGCGCCCATCCACTGCAGGATCGGAGCAGCCTCGGCTACTTCCTGCCCGCGGATTGTCTGGCTGCCGGAGTACCATAGGTTCAGCGCACCGAAGACGCTCCAACTGCCCAAGGTAACGATGAAGGGAGGTAGGCGGACGTAGGTGACAAGCACGCCGTTGATCAGGCCGCAGAGAAGCCCGGCTGCTAGTCCGATAAGGAAAGCGAGTTCAGGTGGCAAACCGGCGACGATTGCGAGGCGACCCATCATGGTCGATGTCAGAACCATGATAGCCCCAACAGACAGGTCGATACCGGCGGTTAGGATGACGATCGTTTGCGCTATGCCGATTATACCGATGATCGTAACCTGCTGCAGAATGAGCGACAGATTGAAGGGCTGGAAGAACCGTCCGCCAACGACCACCGAGAAGACAATGACGCTAGCGGCCAAGACGATGAAGGGCACCATCGTTGGGTTGCTGTGAAGAAACCGCTGCAGCCGACCGAGGGGGCTATTACGCTTGTTTTCGAATACAGCGACCGCGTCGTCACTTTCTGAAAGACGTGCTTCGAAGCTGGCCGACGTCGCCGCCACCTCGTTTGAATCTGTCATGAGGATACACCCTATTTGGGCTCGCTATGAAGCTGCTGACGCTGGTCCCGCTGATCGACGGCGGGACCAGGTAGCGAGCTGCTCGAAAGCGAGCGGAGTTAGGTTGACGATAGTGTCCGGGCGCAAAGCACCCGGAGCACCAACGGGATYAACCCCAGCATGCTTTCAAGGCCTCATCGGACGTGATCGAGTCGACGCCGGGGACCGGTTTGTCGGTCACGAGCGTGACACCTGTGTTGAAGAAGGGAAGACCTGGGCTGGCCTCTGGCTTCTTGCCGGATTTCACGTATTCCACGATAGCCTCGACACCGAGCGAAGCCATCTTCAACGGATACTGCATCGATGTCGCACCGATCACGCCTGCCTTGACGTTCTTTACGCCCGGGCAACCGCCGTCGACTGACGTAATGAGCACTGACCCCTCTTTTCCGGTTGCCTTGAGCGCTTCGTAAGCACCGGCAGCGGTCGGCTCGTTGATCGTGTAAACGACCGACAGGTCGTTATCCTTCTGGAGAAGCGTCTCCATGCCCGTACGGCCACCCTCTTCCGATCCCTGGCCCCACTGATGGCCAACGATGCGGTTGTCGTCTTCATCGAGGTAGCGCGAGACATCCTTTGGATCGATGCCAAAGCCCTTCATGAAGCCCTGATCTCGGGCAACGTCGACAGTCGGCTGGTTCTCCAAAGCATCCAGGAATGCCACCTTCGCTTTGGTGGGATCTGCAACGCTTTTTGCAGCCCAGGCACCGATCAATTCGCCCGCCTTGAAGTTATCCGTTGCAAAAGTGGCATCGGCAGCGTTAGCCGGCTCGAGCGGGGTGTCGAGAGCGATAACAAGAATGCCCGCCTTGCGAGCCTGCTCGACGGCGGAAACCAGCGCCTTCGTGTCACTGGGAACCACGAGAATACCCTTCGCGCCCGCGGAGATCAGGTTCTCGACGGCGGCCACCTGGCTGTCGTTGTCGCCGTCGAACTTCCCGGCAAAGCTTTGAACCTTCACTCCACCGAGTTCCGCCGCTTTCGAGGTCGCACCCTCACGAATCTTGGCGAAGAACGGGTTAGCGTCCGTTTTGGTAATAACGCCGATGAGGATGTCCTCGGCAAGGACGCTCCCTGGCAAGCCAGCAATGCCAGCGCCGACGAGAAGTGCAGCTAGGCCCAAGCGCCGTGACGAGACGCTGTTGTGCAAGGCGTTTTTAAGCTGACGGATCATTTAAGTACCTCCCAGATTGACGAACCGAGACCCCACCTCCGAGGCCAATCGGTCTAAACGCGAACGTTAATGAACCGTGTTCTGCTCTCTGTCAATCATATCACCCATATCTTTTGTATAATTTTATACGTAATTAGCGACTATTAAGTTGATTTTCATCCGCGGTTTTGGAAAAAATCTTCGTGCCGGCCTCGTCACGCGGCGCAGGAAATGTAAGAAAATGAGCATTCATGACTGACAGGATCCATCCATGCCCAGCACCAACCAAACCCACGGGAAAACCAGGCAGAGCGGTGCGGGCGATGTCAGCTCCGACAAAGCAAGCGGACAGATTCTCTCACTTGTAGGATCTGGCAGAGCCCGATCGCGGAGCCTGTTGACCGAACTGTCGGGCCTCTCTCGAGCGACAGTTCATCAGAAGCTGGGGAATCTGATCGATGCCGGGCTGATCAGAGAAACGGAGGAAACGCTTCCAAGCGGGGGCCGCCCGACTCGGGCGTTGGACCTGAACAGGGATTTCGCGGTCGTACTATGTGCCGACATTGGCGAACAGCATATTCGGGTAGCACTTACCGACCTTCGCCCGGCGATATTGGCGGAAATTTCCGAAACGTTCGATATCCTTCGCGGCCCGACGATCGCCCTTGAGTGGATCGAAGAGCAGTTTGAAGCGCTTCTCGCTGCCACCGGTAAAGCTACGAGCGATGTGATTGGAATCGGTATCGGCCTTCCAGCACCCGTGGACTACGCCAATGGCCGTGTTGTAGGACCGTCGGTCCTGGTCGGATGGGATAATTTCGACATCCGTGGGCATCTTGGCCAAAGATTTGGCGTGCCGGTCTATGCAGAGAACGATGTGAATCTTCTCGCTCTCAGTGACCATCGGCTACGCCGTTCGACTGTCAGCGAAATGGTTTTCGTGAAGATTGGTACGGGCATCGGGAGTGGAATTATCACTGAAGGCCGGCTCTACCGCGGGGCTCAGGGTGCCGCTGGTGATATCGGACATATACAGTTTGCTCGGGAGCCAGCGCCCCTATGTCGATGTGGGAAGGTCGGCTGTGTTGAGGCGCGGGCGGCAGGTTGGGCGATTGCTCGTGAACTTCGTGATGAAGGGATCGAGGCTCGAAACGCACGAGATGTAACCCAGCTAGTGCGGGCGGGCCAGCCATTAGCTATCCATCTGGTACGTGAGTCCGGACGCATCCTTGGCGAGGTCATGACCAGCCTTGTAAGCATCCTGAACCCAGAGATGATCGTAATCGGCGGCACGCTAGCAATATTGGACGATCATCTCCTCGCCGGCGTTCGGGAACTTGTCTACAAACGTTCGCTGCCACTTGCTACCAGAGAACTGGATATAGTCATCTCGCCTCCGGACCCTGACGCCGGGATTGTCGGCGCGGCGTTCCTCGTCATTGAGGAACAAATGAAAGAGGCGAACGTAGACGGCGTAATAACGCGCCACAGCCAGCGACTCTCTAAGCGCTCTTCGCTTGTGTCATAGAAAATCCGCGTTTTCTGCAGGCGTCGCAACTGACGGGACTGAGGTCATTGGCTTATTGCGCGAAGAACGCAATCTGGTCACCGTTCGCGCTCGCGGTGACCCTGATCTCGATGAGTGTGACGAAGGTCAATCTCATGGGTATCGGGTCAGAGCGAACCGTATGTAGTGGGTAAGCGCTAAAGGAGGTATGCCCCAAGTCCTTCGTCGAAATCCTGCACTAAGACGAACAAGAGTTGACGACCGGAATGAGAGCGCTAGGGCGGCCGTGGTCACAATTTGCACCCGGGTGCACCAGCGGCCCTTTGGTCGGAGGAAGACCGAAGCCGAAACGCCCTCGTTAGCTTGAGTAGCGAAGCTACGAGGTGCTGATTGACACCATCGGCGGGACCAACATTGCTGCTCTTCTGCGGTGAAGCAACCAATTCGCCAAGAAATGACTTCGCATCATCTAGCGAGTTATCATTCGGCACGTCGGGGTCAAAGGCGTCTGCGACCTAGCKCGCGTTTGCATTGTCGATCTCAAGATGTTCCATAAACGCCGCTTCGTAGCGATGATAAGACAATGCCGCGCATCGGAGCTTCCGGCATAGGCTGCGCCAGGGGCGCGAGAAAGCGGGAATTCGCGTCACGCGCGGGCGTGAGGAAGAGCAGCCGCAGGAGCGTCATCGTCAGCGGTCCGAAGGAGACGCGGGACCGACTGCCCCACGACTGCGTGTTCCGCTTTCGGGCCGATCGCCCATAGCCGTCACCGCGCCACTTATTGCCGGCCACTCCCGACCCCCTTTCGGGCAGGCGACGTCTTCTGCGTCAATGCTTTCGTTGGTCGCTGCCACGCGTCGCCCTCAAAAGGCTCTCGGCCTCGAGGATCGCCTCGTCGATGCGTTCGACCACTCTGCCAAGCACTGGGTTTTTCTCGGCAATCGGTCTGGCAGATTTCAAACACTGAAGAATGAGCTCCACTCGATCCGACATGTCATCTCCATGCGCATGGAAACCTGATTGGAGTGTAGCATTTCGGCTCATGGCGGCGACCCTATACTTGTGATGGTGCCATCGGGATCATCTCCTGCTAATTGGGCATGCCAGTGGCAAAACGCATCATCTGCAGAAATCTCCCGCGCCCTTACCTGCCCGGCCGTACCAGCGACCGCGCGATATCGATGATGTCGTCACGGCCGGCGGTGGGATCTTCCCTGTTCCAGGCAACACCGAGCCCGATCTTGAAGTCGACGCCCCTCACCTTCTTCAATTCGAAGCCGCGGTTCGGCAGATCCTGCGTCCATTCCGGCACGAAGCCGATCCAAGACCGGCCGAGACCAGAGACACCAGCGAGAAGGTATCGTCGCAGGTGTAAGCGACATTGTCGGTCAGATCATGCTTCTCGAACTTTTCCGCAAAATACCGCTCGCTGTAGGAGAGGTTCTGGCGGGAAAAGGAGATGATCTTCTCGGAGCGCAGATCCTCGAG
>NZ_JBFUBG010000048.1:0-45176 GCF_056405875.1 Rhizobium sp. P1_E6
CAGAAAGGCAGATATCCCTTGTTCAAGGGCCAGCCGTACCGTTCGAAGAAAGTCGAGAAGTCACGCATCGCTCAGAGCCTCCGGCCTTCTTCGTCGAATACGAACACACCCTTGCTATCGATCGCCCACCTCACCTCGTCGCCAACGGTGATGTCATTGCGGACCGGCTGGATCGAGCGCAGCAGCGAGCCGCCGGCAAGCCGTACGTCGTAGAGGTTCTCGCGGCCCTGCGTTTCGGCGAAAGTGACTTTACCGGAAACGGCGATATCGCCGGCCGGATTGAAATGTTCAGGGCGCACGCCGAGCGTCAGCTTGCTGCCCTCGGCAGCCTGGACCGAAACCGGCACGCGGATCTCGCTTTCAGGCATCGCAAAGGTGCCATCCTTCATCACGCCGCGCAGGAAGGTGATCGGCGGGTTGCCGAGGAAACCGGCGACGAAGGCGGTGCGTGGATCACTATACATTTCGGCCGGCGTGGCGATCTGCACAATCTCGCCTTCCTTCATAATGGCGATGCGGTCACACATGCTCATCGCTTCCACTTGATCATGGGTGACGAGGATCGCAGTGATGCCCGTCTCGCGCTGGATGCGGCGGATTTCCGAACGCATTTCAAGGCGGAGCTTGGCATCCAGGTTGGCGAGCGGCTCGTCGAGCAGCAGCACATCCGGCTTGCGGATCAGCGCGCGGGCAAGCGCCACGCGTTGCTGCTGGCCGCCGGAAAGCTGGGCTGGCCGGCGCTCCATGAGATTGCCGATCTGCACGAGGCGGGAAATGCGCTCGACCTCCTTGCGGGTATCGGCCGCATTGACGCCCTTTACCTTCAGCGGAAAGCCAATGTTCTCGGCAACCGTCATATGCGGGTAAAGCGCATAGGACTGGAAGACGACGCCGACATTGCGCATCTGGCTCGGCAGGTCGGTCACATCACGATCGCCAAAGAGGATGCGTCCGCCGGTGGGCCGGTGGATGCCGCAGACGGCAAACAGCGTCGTCGATTTGCCGCAGCCCGAGGGGCCGAGCAGCGCCAGCATCTCGCCGCTGCCGACTTCAAGTTTCATGTTCTCGATGACCTTGGTGGAGCCGAAGCTCTTCGAGAAATTGTCGAGGAGGATGCGCATCAGCCTTTGCTCCCGCCGCCGTAGATGTTCATGAGGTATTTGTTGAAGAGTGCGTAGGCGATCAGCACCGGAATGAGGTAGAAGAGGCCGACCGCCTTGAACATGTTGAAATCGTAATTGTTGTCGTCGGCAAGGAAGCCGGCGAGATAGACCGACAGCACCTGCACCTGATTGCCCGGTGCCAGCACCTGCGGCAGGATGAACTCGCCCCAGCCGGAGAGGAAGGAGAACAGGCCGAGCGCCATGATGCCGGGCTTGACCTGTGGTAGCACCAGGCTGCGCCAGACGCGGAAACGCGAGGCGCCGTCGACGACGCCCGCCATTTCGATTTCCCAGGGCACCGTGTCGTAGAAGCCCTTCATCAGCCAGATGCCGAGCGGCAGGTCGATCGCCGCCTTCACCAGGATCACGCCGATCAGCGAATTGTAGAGGCCGATCATCTGCAGCACGATGAAGATGGCGATGATCAGTGTCACCGACGGAAAGGCATGCAGCACCATGACGCCGGCAAGGAAGAAGCCGCGTGCCGGCACGTTCAGCCGTGACAGCACATAGCCCGCCATCGACGAGACGATCAGCACCAGGCTGGTGGTGCAGGCCGAGAACAGCAGCGTATTCAGGGTCACGTGCCAGATGTTCGCCTTGCCTGCCGTCGTCTCCCACAGGAAGCGCCAGTGATTGAGCGTCAAGCCGGAGGGCAGCAAGGCATCCGGCTGCTTTACCGTCACAGTGTCGAGGAAGAGATAGACATACATCAGGAGCAGCGGCAGGCTGACGATGGTCAGTGCCGTTATGACAGGCCAGTTGCGGTAATTTGCCGAGGGCTGCGAGCGTTCGGCCATGGTCAATCCTCGATCAGGGGCTTGGCGACAAGCGTGCCGTAGTTGAAGACGCGCAGATAAAGAAGCGACAGCGTCACGCCGATGACGACGAGCACCAGCGCCATGGCGGCACCCAGCCCGTATTCGAGATTGCCGGCATAGTTCCTGAGCGCGGTGTGATAGGCGGAGAGCGCCCAGACCTCGGTCGCGTTGCCCGGCCCGCCATTGGTGGCGAGCAGGATTTCATTGAAGGAAGCAAGCAGCGACAGGGTCTGATAGCAGGTGACGAAGAGAATCGGCCAGCGCATCTGCGGCAGGATGATGTAACGGATCTGCTGCCAGCGCGAGGCGCCGTCGACCTCGCTCGCATGGAACTGACTCTTCGGAATGGCCTTCATCGCCGACGAGAACACCAGCATGCCCATCGAGGCACCGATAAAGCCGTTGATCAGCACGACGAAGAACCAAGCATTATAAGCGGTATCGAGCAGGTAGTTCTTCGGGGGGTAGCCGAACTTGCCCATCAGGATCGAAATGAAGCCGCTGTCCCAGGCGAGCCACTTCCACAGCATGACGTAGATGACGACAGGTGTGATACGCGGCAGGAGCCAGATGCCGCGAAAGATCGAAGCCGGCGTCGGCGGCATGTAATGCGTCCAGATGGCGAGCAGCAGCGCATAACCGACGTTGAAAAGCACCAGCACCAGCGCAACATAAAGCACGGTATTGAAAAGCACACGCGCCATGTCGGGCGAGGTGGCCATGCGTGAGAAATTGTCGGTCGTCCAGGTCCAGCCGGTATAGGTGGTCTTGGCGACGGTTTCCTTCTGCTCCGGCGTCAGCTTGAAACCCAGCGTATCGAGAGCGGAGAAGAGCTGGTCCTTGCTGTCGAAGCGGGTGTTGAGGACGGAGCGGTTGAACTGTTCGGAGATCTGCTTGACCTCGCGTGTCGAAGGTCGCTCGGCGAGATCCTTGATCATGCGCTCGACGTCGCGGCGTGCCGGGAAGACCTCGCCTGTATGTTTGGCGCGCAACTCCGCAGCAATCCCCGGCGCCATCCCGAGGCGTTCGACGGCCGTGAGGCCTGCCTCGTCGATCGTGTAGCGCGGTTCGGCCATCTCGGCGGCGATGTCGGGCATCGCCGATTTCAGCGCGATCAGGGAGTTCGGCGCGATCTGGTAGACACCGCCTGATATGCCGGTCGCGGTCGTCATGTTGGTCATCGAAAAGACGGCCGTCAGAACGACCGGCAGAAGGAAGAACAGGATGATCATGATCGCCGCAGGCGCGATCATCACCAGCCCAAGCGTTCTGGACGATTTCATGGGAAGTCCCTCACGGACGACGCTCTGAAAGGCGGCTTTTGTGCCGCCTTTCAGCTGAGTGCGTCGATCTTAGCGGATGACGATCTTATCGCCGAGCGTGCTCTTCAGCTCGCTCTCGGCATCGTTGACGGCGGCGTCAACAGTCTTGGCACCGGTCCAGGATGCTTCAAGGTTCTTCCACATGATGTTCCAATATTTGCCGAAATCGGAATTGTTCGGCATCGCATTGGCATGCGGCAGCAGGCGCTCGGTGGCTTCGCGGGTCCAGCGGTCGGCCGCGTAGAAGTCGACGGTGGATTCCGACTTGGAGATGCCGAGGTGAGCCGACTTGACCGCATGCAGGGCGTTGGTGCGCGGCTCGGAGGCGATCTTGACCAGCTGGGCGGCGATCTCAGTGTCTTCCTGGTCGTGACCTGCGGTCAGCAGATAGACGAGCGGGTGGGTCAGCGTGTTGGCCTTGCCGCCTTCGCCGGCGGGAATCAGCGTGAAGACCACGTTGCCGAAGAAGTCCTTGAGGCCTTCCTGATTGACGAGGCGGGCATAGTGCCAGGTGCCGCCATCCCAAATGCCGGCCTTGCCGGTGGCCACTTCCTTCCACCACTGATCGCCCGGCATGCCGATATGGTTCTTCTTGGTGACGCCGGTTTTAACGGCGTCGGCGAAGAACTGATAGGTGCGGGTCATCGCCGCCTTGTCGAAGACGAGCTTGCCACCCTCTTCCATTGCGCCGCCGAAGCTGGTGTAGAACTGCCAGTAGTCAGGACCGTTGCTGGTACGCGGATAGAAGCCGTAGCCGGGCTGGACGAGGCCCTTGTCTTGCATCTTCTTGGCGTCTTCGAGCAGGTTCTTCATCGTGTACTTGCCGTCCTGGACACTCTGCGGCAAGGCGTCGAGATCGGCATCGCTGTAACCGATCGCCTTCATGTAGGGCTTCCAGAAGAACATCGGCCGGGATTCAGCATCCTGCGGAATGCCGTAGACGGTGCCGTTATAGGAGGCGATCTGCAACAGATTTTCATAGATGTCGCTGAGCGGCCAGGAGTCGAGATCGACATAGTCCTCGATCGGAACGATGAGACCGGCCTGCGACCAGGGCGCGATGTCTTCATGGCCGCTGACGACGATGTTCGGAGCGGTCTTGGCTTCTGCGGCAAGGGTCAGCGCCTGCTTGAAATCTTCCCAGGCGGAATAGGGCTTCTTCTCGACGGTGATTTTCAGGTCTTCGCCCTTGAGGGCGGCTTCGCGCTGCAGCTGCTGGGCTGCGATCTCGATGGCGTCGAGGCGATAGACGTCGTTCGGGCCGGTACCGCCGGCCCAGACGCTGATGTGAACGTCCTTGGCAAGTGCAGATGCAGAAGTCGAAGCCAGGATTGCAGCGGCGACGGCAAGGGATTTCAGTGTCGGCAAAAGAGTCATCTTCTTCATCTCCCCAGAAGAGCAGTGTGAGGCCTCTTGACGGGTCATCACCGGTGTTGATGGCCGTTCCGATAACCCCACGAAAACGTGGCGTATCCCGCTCTAGGGGGCGAACGTAACGGCCAAATGACAAAATTGAGCACGTGTGCAAAATTATTATGACGATGTTCTCGGCGCGGTCAATTCCCCATCGAAAGGCGGGGCCAGATGCCGATGAAAATCGGCATCGAAGAGTCGGAATCGCGCTCTTGCCTGTATTTTCGCAATCGGCTAATAATTGCGGCGGAGCCGTTCAACAATGGAGGCGTGCAATGACAGATATTTCTTCATCCAACGCCTCTTTGGCATAGGCCCTCGAAGCTCCAACCCTCGAACATATCCGGGATCTTTCAAGCTTCACCATCCAGAGATGGCATTCGTTTCGCACGCAGCGTCTGGGCGGTAATGTCCGCGCTATGTCTCTGCGCACATTCAGCTTGAAAGAAGGGCGGCTCAGAATTCTGACCGCTGGTGATCATGACCAATCAACATGCCGGCGAAAGCCTGACGGCATCCATGAGCGAGCTTTGCTCGCGATTTAGTTTCAAGGAAATTCTCATCGCAGCCATCGTTGCCCGATGGAGACGTCGTCGCATTGTAAACAGCTTCGATACCTTCCCATCCTGGCTGTGCCGTGACCTCGCTTTGTCCGATGAATAGATCGGCCCCCTCGCTGATGTTGCCGAGGGAATACCCGGCAGGAGTGGTTTCGAGACGAGATCATCCCTGCCGGCTTGCGGCCAATGCGATCATAACAATCAAATGCCGACCCAGAGATCGCGAAGCATCTGCCGAAGCAGTAGCGCCTCCGCCCACCGATCGGTGGTGTCGTTACCGTCTCGCCCGGTGATCGCATAGGGCTTCGGCCCCAGCTCGCAGGTGAAGACCAGCTCGGCATTCGAAGCCGCGCGACTGCGCCAATCGCGCATGCCGTGGTCCCACCATTGAAGGAAGAGGTCGACCCAGGGCCGATGGTGAGGAAACGAAATTTCGATCTGCACCTGTTCACACGATGCGACCCTGCCATGGAAGGCCTGGGCATTGCGCAGGATGCGATGGATCATCGCATGGGTTTCGTCATCGACCGGAAACGCGAATTCGCGTGCGACCGTAAAGTGCGAGAGGTCTGCGACCAGCGGCAGATCCGGCCTCTTCTCCAACAGGTCGAGTGTAAACAACAGATCCGTCGTCATCCGGTTGCGGTGGGTTTCGATGAAGACGGGAACTCCGGCATCCTCGGCAAGCTGCATCCAGCCGTCCAGGATCGGCAGGCACTCCTCGACGCGGCGCAGTCGGACATCAGGCTGCACGTTGATATGGCTGACCGGGAATTCCACGGCAAGCTCGAGCGGCAGGCGCAAATCTTCGACGTTGCGGGGAAAACAGACGCCTTCGATCTTCAATCGGGCGCCCCGAATAGCGTCATTCAACCTGAGAACGTCGGCGCGGTTCGTATAGTGGGCGCTGATGCCGTCGAAGCCGGCCTCCGAGATCATCGCGATGTTCTCATCGAGGTTGCGCTCATGGCCATCCGTATGTCGGCGTTCCATGGCCCAGAGCGACTGGAAGATCAGCAGCCTCTGCATCATGCCGCCCTTGCGCTTTTCAGGAGCACCTTGAGGTTCAGATTCGGATCGGCGAGAGCGGCGGGATCAGGATGCACTCCGGCTGCGATCAGCATTTCGGCAAGTTTGATATCCTTGGCGAGACTATTGCCGACGCCAAGCCCTGCTGCGGCGACGAGACGCCCGCCGTCCAGATAGAATTCAAGCTCATCTTCGCCAAGCGAGCGGACCACACTTTGATGGGCCGGTTGCGGCAGCCCGACTACCTGGAGGCCGAGATCGTATTGATCGGACCAGAACCAGGGGATGGCGACGAAAGCTTCGACTGATGCGACCATATTGCGAGCGGCAAGCTCGGCCTGGGCTCTGGCATTTCGCCAGCTTTCGAAACGAATATGACCACCGCCGGGCTGGCTCATTGCTGCGCAGTCGCCCGCCGCAAAGATATCAGGCGCGCTGGTGCGAAGATGGGTATCCGTCAGGATGCCGTTGCCTGTCGCCAATCCAGCCTGCTGCGCCAGCGTGATCTCCGGCATTACACCGATGGCGCTGACGACAAGTTCGGCTTGCACCGTACTGCCATCCGTCAGAGTGACGCCGGTATCGGTGATTGCCGCAACGCCTCGGTCGAGATGGAAATCGACGCCTTCCGCCACGTGCCTGGCATGCAGCTTTTCGGCAAAGCGCGAGGGGACGRCGCGCCCCAGAATCTTGGGTGCTGCTTCAATGACGCTGACCGCAATGCTCTTGCCGCGAAGCACGGACGCAAGCTCCATCCCGATCAAACCGCCGCCGATGACAGCAACGTTCCGACCTGTTCTCATATTGGAGAATATCGCTTCGGCATCGGCATGGGTGCGGAAGTCGAGCGCGCGTTCGGCACCGGGAGAAGCAAGCCGTCTTGGACGCGCGCCCGTGGCAAGCAACAGCTTTTCATAGGCGAGCACGCATCCGTCGCTTAAAGCGACTGTGCGGGCGTCGGTATCCAGCTTCGAGGCCGACACGCCCTTGAGATAGTTGATGCCGGCGGCAGCCAGAGCATCCTGTGCGCAGATCAGTTTCATCTGCACGGCGCCACTCATCGGCTTCGACAGCGGCGGCCGTTCGTAGGGCAGATGTGGCTCCGCTCCGACCAGCGTGATGGACCCGGAATATCCCGCCTCCCGCAAAGCAAATGCAGCACGCGTTCCGCATTCCCCTGCACCGATGATGACAATGCCGCTCATAAAGCTCTCCATAAAAAAAAGAGGCCGGCGCTCGTGAGGGGAGACACCGGCCAGGGAGGATCAGTTCTGGTGGGCGTACTCTGCCATGTTCGTCGGCGTGACCAGTTCGAACGGCACCATGACCTGCTTGTCGACGCTGTGGCCGCGAGCGAGGGCAACAGCCGCATCCATCGCACCGGCAGACTGCCCCTTGGCATTCTGGAACACCGTCACATCAAGATCCCCGTTCGTCATCGCAGCCAAGGCATCCTGCGTCGCGTCGATGCCGACAACGACGACGCTGTCCATCGACACGCCGGCAGCTTTCAGCGCCTGGATCGCACCGATCGCCATTTCGTCATTATTGGCGAAGACCGCGTCGATCGGACGACCAGCGGTGATCCAGTTTGTCGTCAGGTCCATGGCATTGGTACGCGTCCAGGCGGCCGATTGCTCGTCGGCGATGGTCACGCCCTTGCAATCGCCGGCCGCGAGCGTTTCCTTGACCGATGAGGTTCGATCGCGCGAGGCCTGATGCGCAAGGTCTCCCATCAGGATATAGGCCTGCGCATCGCCGGCCTTTCCATTCTTCTTGAGGATTTCGCAGGCAGCTTCCGCCCCCAGCCGTCCGGAGTCGGTTTCCTTCGAGCCGACATAGGCCTGGTTCTTGGGAAGCTTGTCGACATTATCAGGCTGGAGATTGACATAGACGAGCGGAATGCCGGCCTTCTCGGCTGCCGCGCTGATACCGGGCGCGGCTGATGTATCAGCCAGCGTCACGATGATCGCATCCACTCCCGCGGCGATGAAATTGTTCACCTGATTGAGCTGCTTGGAGACATCGGTCTGAGCATCCTCGATCTGCAGAGTTATCCCGCCCACCTGAGAGGCTCTGGTGCTCAGGCCTTCACGCAGCAGAGTCTGGAAATTGTTGTCGAAGCTCTGCATCGAGACGCCGATGGTCTCGGCCGAGGCAGCACTGGCCGTCAGGGCGGCTAGGACGGCCGCCACACAAAATGACTTCATGATTTCCTCCCATTGGATGCCGGGCCACCCGAAGCATTCCGGAGGCCGTTCAGGCCTGCTGATGTCGCAGGCTCAGGCGAGAGCCACGCGAACTTCCCCATCGATCACCTCGGCGGGATAAGTTTTCAGATTTTCGCAGGCGGGAAGCCTGAGCGCTTCGCCAGTGCGGTAGTCAAAGGCGCCGGAATGCTTGGGACATTCCACTTCGAAATCCATGACCAGTCCGTCCGCGAGGTGGATTGCCTCGTGGGTGCAGAGCCCGGTGGTGCAATAGACGCTATCGTCAGGTCCGCGATAAATGGCATAGGTGCGGCTGCCGTGATCGAAACGGATGGCGCCCTCCTGTTCGATGTCCTCAAGTTTGCAGGCAGTGATCCAGCTCATTCGGCCGCTCCCTTGACTTCCATGCCGGCCTTGCGGGCTGCGAGTTTTTCTTTGCGCCGGCGATAGCGCTCCTGCATGCGGGCTTCGCCTTCGGGCGAGCCGTCGTGCCAGGTGCCGAACCACTTATCGAGCGGTATCAGGGCATCGCCGTAATTCACCTCGAAATATTTGTGGTGCAGGTAATGCGCATAGGCATGGCTATCGACCAGCTTGTCCTCGCCGACCTCCACCTTGTCGAAGCCCACGTGACCCGGAATGGCGCCGAAGCCCGCATAGTGAAGCTGATAGAGCATGAGGATCGGATTGGACGGCAGGATCAGGTGATAGAAGGCCGTTCCGAGGTAGAGCAGATGCTCGACCGGATGCATCGACAGCGACGACCAGGGCGACGGGTTGACCGAGTTATGGTGGACCGAGTGGACCCACTTGTAGAGGATGGGTGTATGGATGAGCCGATGAATGCAAAAGAAGTGGAACTCATGAATGATCGGCACGGCCAGCGCGACGATGGCAAGCGTCCAGGGGTTCTCCGCAAAGCTCAGCCAAGGCGCGTAACCATTGGCATAGGCCCATAACATGGCAGCCTCGATCGCCGTCCAGATCGTCACGCCCGACAGGAAGGTGCGCAGCATGTTGTCGACGTTCTGGCGTTCGAACCAGAAGGCCTTGCTCTTCTGATCGGCTGGAAATTTTCCATTGTATTTGAAGCGGTTTTGCTGACGTTTCAGCACATAGAGATGCACCTCGAAGGCGCCGTAGAAAAACAGGACGCAGATTGCATTCACGACATAAAGCCAAGCAATCCAGCCGAAACCGATCGTTCGCATCGTCTCTGTCGACGGAATGACCACGGCCCAGTAAGCGACAGCGGACGCTGCAAAAATCGCATTCCAGGGAAAGAAATAATGCGGCAGCCATTTCAAAACGGCCATGAACCGTAGCGGAAAGTCAAATAGCGGCGCGGTCTCGACGGGCTTGTAGGGCGCCCAGTCGCCGCGCTTGTTACGCGTGCCGAATTTCAGATCGTTCATTTCACTCTCCTCCGGGCGAAGCGGAAATCACCCCTCCGCACAAGTCCTTTTGAAAGAGAGCGCCTGGTGCGCCTGATCCGGTGTCGCTCCTCTCGACGCTCCGGCTCTCCTTCCTGCCTTGAAATTAGCAGGAGACCGTCGCGCCGCCGAAGCCATTCTTGATCAAATCAGATCAAAGCCCTTCCTTGGTCATGGTGATGAAACGGATAGGCGCCCGATCGGGCTCGATATCGGTCAGGCCGATGCGGCGCAGGACGAGATCGAGCGATCGCCGGGCCTGCGCTTCCGGCGCCTGGTCCAGCACCACATCCATGACATCATCCTGCAAGGCTTTGCGGGTGTAGTCAGTCAGTTCATGGCCGACGAAGAAGATATTGCGCCCACGCGCATGACGGCGCAGCACGTCGATCAGCGCAGAGTTGGCGCCTCCGGCATTATAGAGGCCGGCAAGGTCCGGATAGATTTTCAGGGCAGAAAGCAGAAGCTCGGCACTGAAGTGCTCTTCATCAAGGCCGAAGCCCAGCCATTGAAAGCTGGTAGCGCCGGGATGCTCCAGAAAATAGTCGGAAAATCCGCGGATGCGATCACGATGCACCTGGTAGATCGGGTGGCAGATTGCGACGACAGGTCCTTGCCGGCGGGCCATACGGCTGATGAAAAGCGCAGCTGTCCGTCCGGCGGCATAGTTGTCGATGCCGACGAATTCGCCTGAGCGTTCGGACGCGCGGGTGACGACGTGGACGACCGGCAATCCACGGGCGATGACGTTTTCGACAGCAGCCTGGATCACGGGGCTGCGGGGCACTGCAAGAATGAGGCCCGCGCGCGGCAGGTCGGTCGACAGGATGCGACGAGCAATCTCCTCCGGCTTCATCTCCTCGGTGAAGCTGCGATGCACGACGACCAGTGGGTCGAGGGTTGCGCCAATTCGCTCGAATGCCTTGGAAAGCCGCTGATAAAAGGTCGTCTCCGGACGGACCATCAGCACTTCGATGCGCAACAGGCCGCGATGGGTATCGGGAAGCGTGCGCGGGTAATCCAAGCTGCGCGCAGCGACGATCACCTTTTCGACCAGTTCGGGACGAACCCCGCCCCGGCCGTTCAGCACCCGTTCGACGGTGGCGGTTCCCACACCTGCCTGGCGGGCGATATCCCGATAGTTCGGCTTGCTCACTGCTCTGTCCCCAATCGCCGAAGGCTGCGCCGTCAAAGACGCTTTTCCAGCAATATCCATGACTTAGGAATCAGGAGCAATCCAGATCGCGTTTCGAGACGCACAGAAATGCTTTCTCAGAAACTACGCGATTGAATTTTCTGAGATCTAAATATTAAGTTGGACCGCAAATACATGAATCCCACGTCGCATTCTCATGCGGCTCCAGATTGGCTGTTCATCCAAAAGTATCCCATCCCATGAGCCTTGAATCCGTCCGCGCCTTCTTCGCCGCCAATGCCCCAGACGTTGCCATCATCGAAACGGCAGGAAGCTCTTCGACCGTCATCCTCGCAGCCGAGGCGCATGGCGTCGAGCCCGCGCAGATCGCCAAGACGATCTGCCTGCGCGTCGGCGACCGCACCATGCTGATTGTGGCGAGCGGCACTTCGCGTCTCGACAACAGGAAATTCAAGGATGCCTTCGGCGGCAAGGGGCGCATGCTCGACGCCGAAGAGGTGCTGGCAGTGACGAGCCATCCGGTCGGCGGCGTCTGCCCCTTCGGCCTGCCCGTGCAACTGCCTGTCTATTGCGACGTGTCGCTGAAGCAGTTCGACGAAGTCGTGCCAGCCGCCGGTTCGACCAATTCTGCGGTGCGTATTTCGACGGGCCGACTGGCGGAAATCACCGGAGCCGAATGGGTCGACGTCTGCCAGTAGCACTGCACAGCTTCACAGAGCAGAAAGAATACCTATATTAACTCCTGACATGCCGTTGAGCGCATGACAGGAGGTTTGAGAAATGCCCAGTGCCGTTTCGCGTTTTGCCAGGATCGCAGCGATTGCTATTCTTGCGAGCGCTACCGTCTTTGCTTCGATCGGTGATGCCGATGCGCGCCGCGCCGGTGGATTCGGCGGATTCGGAAGTCGCGGCACGCGCACCTTCAGCGCGCCTCCTGCCACCAGTACCGCCCCAGCCCCGGCTGCCCCCATCGAACGTTCGATGACGCCCCGCCCGCAGACGAACGCGCCTTATAATACGCCGCAGCCGGGTTATGCCCAGCAGCGCCCCGGCTTCTTCGGCGGCTTCGGCCGTTCGATGATCGGCGGCCTGATTGCCGGTGGCCTTCTCGGCATGCTGCTCGGCCACGGCTTCGGCGGCGGCTTCGGTTTCCTCGGCTTGCTCCTGCAGATCGCGCTGATCTTCGGTGCAATCACGCTTGCCATACGCTTCTTCGCCAATCGCCGCCAGCCTTCCTATGGCACTGGCGGTCAGAGTTTTGGCGGCTTGCAGTCTTCCAACATGTCGCCGGCAAATGGTGGTTCATCCTTCCGCATTCCGGCGATCGGTTCTGGCACCAGCTCCCAGCAGCAGCGCAATGCGCGTCCCAGTGACGAAATCGGCCTTGCCCAGGCCGATCTCGACCAGTTCGAGGAACTGCTGACGAAGGTTCAGACGGCCTACGGCGCGGAAGACTATGGTTCGTTGCGCCGACTGACGACGCCGGAGGCCATGTCCTACCTTGCGGAAGAACTCGGCGAGAACGCCACCAATGGCGTCCGCAACCAGGTTACCGACGTCAAGCTGCTGCAGGGCGATATCGCCGAAGCCTGGCGTGAAGACGGTCTGGAATATGCGACGCTTGCGATGCGCTATTCCTCGATCGACGCCATGGTCGAGCGCAAGAGCGGCCGCGTCGTCTCGGGCGACGATCATCGCCCGAGCGAAAGCACCGAGGTTTGGACCTTCGTGCGCAAGTCCGGCGCCGACTGGAAGCTTGCCGCCATCCAGGGCACCGGCCAGCGCGCTGCCTAATTGACCGAGACGGGTTTGGAGCGCATGCGGGAAACCGTTTCGCGCTCCGCCCGTTTACAGCGCATCGGCGGCAGGCCGCGATCCATTAGATCCATATCCTCGAGCACCATATCGCCCATCTTCTTGAAGGCGCTGTCGAGCGCACCGGCGCGGTGGGCCGAACGGATGAAACCCTTGAGGCTGCGCACCGGATGGTCTGACGGTAGCGGCTCCTGCGGATAGACATCGCTTGCCGCAACGATATGGCCGGCGGCGACGGCCGCCATCAGCGCCTCGAAATCCACGACGTCGGCGCGGCTGAGCAGGATGAAGGCTGCGCCCTTGCGCATGCTGGCGAATGCATCCGCGCCGAGGAAGCCCCTGTTCTCGCTGGTGACGGAGGCGACGACGAAAACAAAGTCGCTCTGCGTCAGCACTTCGCTCAGGCTCGCGGGCTCCACGCCGTTTTCCTCCAGGATCGAGCGGGGCATCCATGGATCGAAAACCCTGATTTTCGCACGAAAGCCCGACAAGACCCGTCGCAGCGCTTTACCGAGATCGCCAAAGCCGATGATGCCGATTTCGGAGCCCGATAGCAGCCGCGAGCTTGCATTCCCCTCGCCGCCCCAGAGTTCATGCCCCTCCCGGAAAGCTACATCGGCATCGACGATGCCGCGCGCGAGGCTGAGCGCGAAGCCAAGGCCGATCTCCGCCACCGGTTCGGCAAACACCTGCCCGGTCGTCACGACATGGATACCGCGCTGGAACAGGATTTCATAAGGCATGTTGTTGAGCAGGTTGCTCTCGACATTAAGGATCGAGCGGAGCTTCGGCATCCGCGCGAGCGTATCCGCGGAGAGCGGCGGCTGGCCGATGATGTAGCGCGCCTTGCCAAGAATATCATCGCCAAGACCGGCAATGTTTTCGGGATCGGCCTCGACGATCTCGTATTTGGCGTTGAGTTCGGCGTGTGCCTCGTCACTGAAGATCAGATCGAGCGTGCGTGGCTCGGGCGCGCTGATTGCTATCGGCCTTTCGGTATTCGTCATGGGATCCTCCTCGAGATGCGGCAACTCTCACCTCCGCAACACGATTGATAATCCGGTTGAGAGCCTCTTGGGAAGCCGCCTTTCAAAAAGGCAATTGCCTACGATACAAGCACTTGAAATTTCTATCTATTCCATGCTTTCCGTTGACGGCTGAATATAGCTGGACTAGCGTTGATGACGCGACTTGAAACCGTGCCTGAGGAGTCGGCGGCCGCAGGCGCCAGAGCATTCCAGCAAAGTGCGCAGCGGTTTTGCGTCCGGAATTGCGTAAATCAAAAAGACAGATCATTTCCGCGCCTTGACGAAAGCGGAGATGCTCTCAAGATCAGAGGGAATTCCAAAATGAAATCAATCTTCAAGGGCGGCCTTCTCGCGCTTGCCACTGCAGCACTTCCGGCAGTCGCCTATGCCCATACCGGCGTTGGCGAAACAGGCGGCCTTGTCCACGGTTTCAGCCATCCGATTTCCGGCCTCGATCACATCCTTGCGATGGTCATGGTCGGCGTCTTCGCCTTCCAGCTCGGCGGCCGTGCCGTCTGGGCCGTACCGGCAACCTTCGTGCTCGTCATGGCCTTCGGCGGGGCGCTGGGCATTGCCGGTGTCAATCTGCCTTTCGTTGAAACAGGCATCGCGCTTTCCGTCGTCGTACTTGGCGCGGCCGTTGCCCTGAATGTGCGCGCCTCGACAGCTGTCGCAATGGGTATCGTCGGTCTGTTTGCAATCTTCCATGGGCATGCGCACGGCGCCGAAATCCCTGAAAATGCCGGGGGTGCTGCCTATGCCGCTGGTTTCATGATCGCAACCGCCCTGCTGCATGCAGCTGGTCTCGCTACCGGTTTCCTGATTGCCCGTGTCGGCGAGCGCCAGGGCGCCTTCGTCGTGCGCACCGCAGGCGGCCTCGTTGCCGTTGCCGGCGTCGGCATCCTGACCGGCCTGATCTGAGGCCCGCGCCTCTCCCGGTTAATTTATCCGGCTTTTAGCGCCCGGCGGACAAAGGTCCGCCGGGCGTTTTATGTTTGCGAGATTTGACTCAAGTCAATTCCAGGCGCGCAATACCGGTCTATCAAGAGGCAGATCATCGAGGCGTGCATCCAAATTGACGCAGGTCAGCCTGGGCAATTGCGGCAGAAGAGCGAAAGTCGGTATAGTAATTTCAGAAATTTCTGAAATCACAGACGTAACGGAAATGACGATGAACCTTCCGCCTCTCGTTCAGTCCTTTGTCCTGCACTTCGGTGAAATGGGTTCCCGCTGGGGAATCAACCGCACGGTCGGCCAGATTTACGCGCTGCTCTTCGTCTCGCCCTCGCCGCTCTGCGCCGAGGAAATCGTCGATGCGCTCGGTATCTCGCGCTCGAACGTCTCCATGAGCCTTCGTGAACTGCAGGCCTGGAACCTGGTGCTGCTGCGCCACAAGCCGGATGACCGGCGCGACTTCTTCACGACACCTGACGATGTCTGGGTGATCCTCAGAACACTCGCCGAAGAGCGTAAGAAACGCGAGGTCGATCCCACGCTTTCGATGCTGCGCGAAATCCTCATGCAGCGCCCGGCAAGCGAGGTTGAACGCCATGCGCAGGAGCGCATGGGCGAGATGCACACGCTCATCGAGCAGCTGACGCATTGGTATGATGACGTAAAACAACTCGAAACAGAAAGGCTTGCAACGTTACTCTCGTTAGGCGCGAAGGTGACGAAGCTGCTGGAGGCCAAAGATAGGGTCGTTTCGCTTGGCCGTCGTCGTCCCAATCCTGCGAACAAGAGTTAGCGTCGTGAACAGTGCTTTCTTCGACGCGAGAGACCCGCAAGAGGCAAGGACGCTCCAAGGCGATGCCGTGACGCTTAGGCCGGCAAAGACCAAAAGCCGGCTGCGCAGCGCAGCCATGCTGCAGGCCTTCGCAGCCGTGCTTTGGATTCCGCAGGCGGGCCTGCTTGCCTATTCCGTCGGACAGCTGGCCGATGGTGGCGGCCTCGCCGATATCCTCTGGCCGGCCCTCTTCATTCTGCTTTTCGGAGTTGTCAAAAGCTGTCTCGACGCCACTGGCGGCCGTCTTGCCTTTCGCGCCGCCCGCGCGGAACTCAGCGAAAAGCGCGTCGCCGCTATCCGCCTGCTCGCCCGCCTGTCGCCGGTCGATGTCGACCGCCCGGCCTCCGGCGAGGCGGCGAGCATTCTTGGCGAGCAGGCCGAGCTGATCGTGCCCTATCTCGCCCGGTTCCAGCCGGCGCGGATGAAGGCGAGCCTCGTGCCGCTCGTCATCCTGGCTTGCGTCTTTCCGATCTCCTGGATTGCTGCACTCGTGCTGCTGTTTGCAGGACCACTCATTCCGATTTTCATGGCGCTCATCGGCTGGCGCGCGCAGGCTGCGAGCGAAAAGCAGCTTGCCGCGACAGGCGGCCTCAACGCCTTCCTGCTCGACCGGCTGCGCGGGCTTGCAACGATCCGTTCGCTGGATGCGGTCGACGCCACTGCTTTACGGCTGCGCACCGAGGCTGAATCGCTGCGCACACGCACCATGGCGGTGCTGAAAATCGCGTTCCTTTCGTCTGCCGTGCTTGAGCTCTTCTCAGCGCTCGGCGTTGCGATGACCGCTGTCTATATAGGCTTCAGCCTGCTCGGCGAAATCCGTTTCGGCGCGTGGTCGGGCGGCCTCGCTCTTTCGCAGGGGCTGTTCATTCTTCTGCTCGCACCCGCCTTTTTCGAACCCCTGCGCGAACTCTCCGCCGTCTGGCATGACCGCGCCTCGGGCGAGGCGGCGCTGAAGGCGCTCGATGGCTTGGCTGACGAAGGCATGAGGCTTCCCTACGAGGAGAGTGCCGAGGCTACGACTGTAGTGCAAGCCTTCAATATCCGCCTGGAAAATATCGGCTTTCGTTATCGGTCCGATCAGGAACCGGTCCTCAACGGTTTCAATCTCGACATCGCCGCCGGCGAACACGTGGCGCTGCTCGGCGCCAGCGGCACGGGCAAGTCAACCTTGCTGTCTCTGACCGCCGGCCTGGCCCCCTGCGGGGAAGGCCAGGTTCTGATCGGTGGAACAGCCATAGATCGCGCCAAAATGGCCTGGATCGGCCAGAATCCGCATATCTTCGCCGGCACGATATCGGGCAATGTCGCGCTCGGTCGGCCTGGAATCACAAAAGACAGAGTTTCCGAGGCGCTCGATCTGGCAAAGCTTGCAGGTGTTGCGAAGGCCTACGGCCATCGCCCGCTCGGCGAAGCCGGCATCGGCCTTTCCGGCGGCGAAGCGCTGCGGCTGGCGATCGCGCGTGCTGCCTGCGACCCCAATATCCGCATCATCCTTGCCGACGAACCAACCGCCCATCTCGACGCCGAATCCGCAGCCGACATAACGGAGAGCCTGCTCGCTTTCGCAGAAGGACGCACGCTGATCGTCGCCACCCACGATCCGCTGCTTGCCGCGCGCATGCAGCGCACCATCCGCCTCGATGCCACAACTCTCCGGGAGGCTGCCGAATGACCACCTTCATAAGAGATATCAAGCCGGTTCTGCGTCTCTTCGTCGAGACACGCCGAAAGGAGCTGCTGCTCGGTGCCGCGCTCTCGGCAGCAACGGTAACGGCGGGCATCGCCCTGCTCGGTCTCTCGGGCTGGTTCATCACCGCGACCGCGCTTGCCGGGCTTTCGGCAACCATCGCTGCGACCTTCGACGTGTTTGCGCCGTCTGCGGGCATCCGCTTCCTCGCCATTCTGCGCACGGCGGCTCGTTACGGCGAGCGGCTGACCACCCATAATGCCACGCTTGCCGTGCTGGCTGCCCTTCGCGAACGTCTGTTTCGCGGCTGGGCCTCCGCAGGTGCGGCGCGCGCGCTCCTCAACCGCCCAGCGCGGCTGCTCTTTCGTCTGACGGCCGATATCGACGCGCTGGATTCGCTCTATCTGCGTATCCTGGTGCCTGCAGCCGTGGCAGTCGGTGCAGCACTCGTCACCAGCGTTACGCTCGGCCTGATGCATCCGCTGTTCGGGCTTCTCTTCGGCTTCAGCCTTATTTTGGTCGGGCTCGGCCTGCCGTTGGCGGCAGGTCAGGCCGCCCGCAAACATGCGCGCCGACGTGCCTACGGCATCGAAACCCTGCGGTCGCGGACGATCGATCTCATCGCTGGGCAGACCGATCTGTTGATGGCCGGCCGGATCGCCGCACAGCAGCAGGCGATAACCGACGCCGATGCCTATACCGCACAGGCAGACGACTGGCTGAACAGGATCGAGACCGGAGTGACCTTCGGCTTCGGGCTTTTCTCCACCGCCCTGCTGGTTGCAGCATTGCTGACATCAGCGATGCTGATGCAAACAGGCGCAATCACCGCCCCGGTCGCCGCACTCGGCATACTCGTTGCCTTTGCCGCAACCGAACCCTTCGCAGCGCTACGCCGCGGCGCCATGGAATTCGGCAGGACGATGCTTGCAGCCAGACGCATCGCACCACGCCTTTCGGCAGCCGATGTGGACTTCACGCCGAAGACACCTGCCCATGAGCTCGCCTTCGCGCTGCAGAATGCAACCGTTACCCATGACGGAGCGGCCCTGCCCGCCCTGCTTGACGTAACGCTGGAATTGCGTCGCGGCGAGCATATTGCCGTGGTCGGCTCGAGCGGCGCCGGTAAGTCGACCCTGCTTTCACTTCTAGCCGGCGAGTTGCCGCCGGTAGATGGTATGGCCGCCGCGCTCGACGGAACGCTACTCACCCAGCGGACCGAGCTTTTCCAGGACACGCTGCGCGGCAACCTGTTGCTCGCGGCACCCTGTGCCGATGATGAGCAATTGCGCAGCGCGCTTGCTGGCGCTGGCCTGCTTGCCGATGTTGATGCACTGCCATCAGGCCTCGACACACTGCTCGGCGAAGGCGGTATGGGACTGTCAGGCGGACAATCTCGCCGGCTGGCACTCGCCCGCCTCTTCCTGCGCGACACGCCGCTCTGGCTGCTCGACGAGCCGACCGAGGGGCTTGACGGCAGCACCGCACGCGATGTGCTGCATCGCCTCGCGCTCAGGGCCGACGGCCGAGCACTTGTCATCGCTACGCATATTCGCCGCGAAGCGGCGCTCGCAAACGTGGTCGCCGTCATCGAGGACGGCCGCATCTCGGAAGTTTCGCGCCGTGGAGAGGCGGCGTTCGAAAAGGCGCTCGATCGGCTTCGACCGGATTGAGCGAACAGGCATGCCCCGCACGGCCAGCCGGCAATGCGGAAACTACTTGATACCCCGTGGGACCGTGGGAGTAAGACAATGGAATTAGACATCGTAGCGCTATCGCGCTTTCAATTTGCGCTGACTGCGCTTTACCACTTCCTGTTCGTGCCCTTGACGCTCGGCCTTTCCGTGCTGCTTGCCATCATGGAAACGACCTATGTCATGACCGGTCGCCAGATCTGGCGGCAGATGACGAAATTCTGGGGCACGCTCTTCGGCATCAATTTCGTGCTGGGCGTCGCAACCGGTATCGTCATGGAATTCCAGTTCGGCATGAATTGGAGCTATTACAGCTATTATGTCGGCGATATCTTCGGTGCACCGCTGGCGATCGAGGGCCTGATGGCCTTCTTCCTCGAAGCGACCTTTGTCGGCCTTTTCTTCTTCGGCTGGGACAAGCTGTCGAAGGTGGGCCATCTGGTCGCCACCTGGGCGGTCGCGCTCGGCTCGAATTTCTCTGCGCTCTGGATCCTGATCGCCAACGGCTGGATGCAGAACCCGGTCGGGTCCGCTCTCAATCCTCAGACGATGCGCATGGAGATAACAAGCTTCTACGACGTGGTCTTCAACCCTGTCGCCCAGGCAAAGTTCGTCCACACGGTTTCGGCTGGTTATGTCTGTGCCTCGATCTTCGTGCTCGGCGTTTCTGCCTGGTACCTGCTCAAGGGCCGGCATATCGAGCTTGCAAAGCGCTCGATGACGGTTGCCGCCTCTTTCGGCCTCGCCTCCGCCCTGTCGGTGGTCGTGCTCGGTGACGAAAGCGGCTATCTCGCCACCGAAAACCAGAAGATGAAGCTCGCCGCGATCGAAGCTATGTGGAAGACCGAGCCGGCACCGGCTGCCTTCACCGCCTTCGGCTTCCCTGATCAGGAAGCACGCGAGACACATTTCGCCGTCCATATCCCCTGGGTCATGGGTCTGATCGGCACACGCTCGCTGACGACGGAAATCCCCGGTATCGACAAGCTGGAACAGCAGGCCGAGGTCCGCATCCGCGACGGCATCAAGGCTTATGACGCGCTGACGCAGATCCGCGCAGCACCCGCCCAGGATCAGGTGGCCCAGGAAGTCCGCAGTTCCTTCGAGGATCTCGGCCACGACCTCGGCTATGCCTTGCTCCTGAAGCGCTATGTCGACGATCCGCGACAGGCAACCGACGAACAAATCGCCCAGGCTGCACGTGACACCATCCCGCATGTGCCCACACTCTTCTGGTCGTTCCGCATCATGGTCGGTCTCGGCATGTTCTTCATCGTGCTGACGGCAACCTTCTTCTGGCTGTCGGCCCGCCGGCATCTGGATAAATATCCGCTGCTCCTGCGCATCGCTGTCTTTGCCATCCCGCTGCCCTGGATCGCCATCGAGGCCGGCTGGGTGGTTGCCGAAATCGGCCGTCAGCCCTGGGTCATCGAAGGCGTGCTGCCGACGGCAGTCGCCGTCTCCAATCACGGCGCCTGGGCAGTCCTGTTGACCATCATCGGCTTTGCCGCGCTCTATACGACACTGATCATCATCGAGATGAGCCTGATGCTCAAGGCGATCCGCCAGGGGCCRGAACCGGACCACGAGCCGGAAGCCAAGCTCATTTCCGAAACCCTCGTTCCCGCGGAGTGACCTGTCATGATCCTTCACGAACTGATTAACTATGATACCCTGCGCATCATCTGGTGGGTGCTGCTCGGCGTGCTCCTGATCGCGTTTGCCGTCACCGACGGTTTCGACCTCGGCGTCGGAACGCTCCTGCCCTTCGTCGCCAGGACCGATACGGAACGCCGTGTCGCCATCAACACGATCGGCGCCACCTGGGAAGGCAATCAGGTCTGGCTCATCCTCGCAGGCGGCGCGATCTTCGCCGCCTGGCCGCCGCTCTACGCGGTCTCCTTCTCGGGTTTCTATCTGGCGATGTTTGCGATCCTCTTCGCCCTCATCCTGCGCCCGGTCGGTTTCAAGTACCGCTCCAAGCGGGACAGTGCAGCCTGGCGCAACGGCTGGGACTGGGCGCTCTTCATCGGCGGCTTCGTGCCGTCGCTGATCTTCGGCGTTGCCGTCGGCAATGTGCTGCAGGGCGTTCCCTTTCGTTTCGCGGACGACATGCGCATCTTCTACGAGGGATCGTTCTTCGCGCTTCTGAATCCCTATGCCCTTCTCTGCGGGCTGCTCTCCGTCGCCATGCTCGTCATGCATGGCAGCGCATGGCTCGTGCTGAAGGCAACGGGGCCGGTTGCTGATCGCGCCCGGCGCTTCGGCAGCATCGCAACGCTTGTGGTCATCGTGCTCTTTGCGCTCGGCGGCCTGTGGCTCTGGGCCGGCATCAGCGGTTATCGCATCACCAGCGATATCAGCCCGGTCGGCCCGTCGAACCCGCTTCTAAAGACGGTGGCGCTGGAAAGCGGTGCATGGCTTGCCAATTACGGCACCTATCCCTGGATGATCGCCGCTCCGGTATTCGGCTTCCTGGGTGCGGCGGCCGCCTTCCTTGCCATGCGCGCACGGCTGGAAGTCGCGACCCTGCTCTTCAGCGACCTCTCGATAACAGGCATCATCTCGACGGTCGGCCTGTCGATGTTCCCATTCATCCTGCCCTCGTCGCTCGATCCGAGGTCGAGCCTCACGGTCTGGGATGCATCGTCGAGCCACCAGACACTCTTCATCATGCTGGTCGTTACGGTCATCTTCCTGCCGATCATCTTTGCCTACACCACCTGGGTCTACAAGGTGCTGTGGGGCAAGGTCGACGAGAAGAGCGTCACCGACAAGAACAGCCACGCTTACTGAGGAGATGAAACGATGTGGTATTTCGCATGGATACTCGGCTTCCCGCTGGCAGCCGCCTTCGCCGTCCTCAACGCCATATGGTACGAGCTGGTGGATGATCAGGCCAAGAAAAAGGCTTCCGGCGAACGCCGATAAAAGTAAAAAGGGCGCGGTTCATACCGCGCCCTTTCTTTGAACTCGTCACTATTCACACGGGGCTTTCACCCAAGCCGGATCTGCGAGCGCTCCGCGAGCTCGACAATGATGCCGTCTGGATCGCGGACGAAGGCGATCCTGTTCAGCATCTCGGAATGGACTGCAAAACGTGGCCGCTCCTTGATCTCGACACCGGCCCCTTCCAGTCGGGCGAAAGTTTCTTCAACGTTCTCGAAATGGAAAGTTATGTGCCGGACCCCGGCTGTTCCATCCGGAACGTCGACAGCGCGCGTCGCACCGCCCGGCGGCGCAAAAACTTCCAGCATTCCGTCGCCAGCGTCAAGGAATGCGACCTGCATGCCGTCAGGCATCTGCTTGCGCAGGTGCAGCTTCAGCCCGAGCAGGCCGCAGTAGAACTCGATCGCCCGGTCCATATTGCTGACTGTCATGCCGATATGTTCGAAAGATTTCAGCATCGTCTTCCCCTCAGACGCCAGCGGCAAGGCGCCGCCCCTCTTCCGGAAGCCAGGAACGGTAAAGCGGATGCTCGGCCGTGATCGGCATCGGCGTCGGCTGGCCGGTACGCTGCGAAGAATAGGCGGCGGTCACCAGTTCCAGCGAGTTACGTGCGTCCTGAAGCGTCACCGGCGGATCGCGGTCCTCGATGATCGCCTTGTGGAAGAGCTCGAACTGGCGCGTATAACCGTCTTCCGTCTCTTCATAATCCGCAAGCGCCGCGTCGATGCGGGCCTGATGTTCCTCCGTCCCGGCAATGAAGGTCCAGGGATCGCGGCCCATCGTGTAGGGTTCCAGAATGCTTTCGGCGACGAGATCACTGAAGCAGAAACGCAGCCTGGAGATTTCCTTGCGGGAACCAAGCGTCATGGAAAGCGTGGCGAGCGAGCCGTTCTTCATCTTCACCGACAGCGCGGCGGTATCTTCCACCTCGATCGGATTGACCAGCGTCGCACCATAGGAAAACACCTCGGCGCAGGGACCATGCACATAGTTCAGCATGTCATGGGCGTGGATCGCATGACCGAGCAAGCCACCACCGAGTTCCGTTGCCCATTTGCCGCGCCACGGCACGGCGTAATAATCCGGCCCGCGCCACCAATGCGTTTCGATGGTGGTGAGGAACGGCTTGCCGGCAAGACCGCGCTCGATCAGAAGCTTCAGCTTCTGCAGGCCGCTACCGTAGCGGTACTGGAAGATCGGCATCAGCTTGCGGCCGTTCGAACGCGCCAGAATGCGCGCCATCTCGTCCACCTCGGCGATAGAACCGAAGAGCGGTTTTTCGCAGATTACATGCTTGCCACTCTCGATCGCTTTCCGGCAAAGCTCGAAATGCGAATCCGGCGGCGTGGCGATATCGATGATATCGAGATCGTCGCGCGCAAAGAGCGAATCCGCATCCTGCGTGTATTCGGGGATATTATGCTCCTCGCAGAGCGGCTTGCCGCGATCTGCGTCGAGAGAACAGAGAACGGGAACCTCGAAGAGATCGCTGTTCCAACCGAAACCTGTCAGATGCCGTTCAGCAATGCCCGCACCGATGACGCCGACGCGCAATTTCCGTGTCATGATATTTTCCTCAGCGGCTACCGATACGAGTGGCTTTGGTCTGTGCTTCGATTGAAAGGCGGCAGACTTCGTAGACGTGGCCTTGCGTCATCGCAGTTTCGGTGCGGTCGCGTACATCGGCGGCGAAAGCATCGAAATAATCGAGCTTCTCACCACTGCAGTCGATATGCGTCATCTCCTTGCCGTTGACGAGGAAGAGGTGATCCTTGCCGGGGCGGCCGGCAATATCGATATATTTGCGCAGTTCGATATAACCCTCGGTCCCGAGGATGGTCAGGCGTCCGTCGCCCCAGGTCGGTAGCGCGTCGGGCGTGAACCAGTCGACGCGGACATAACCGCTCGCCTTGTCGGAGCGCAGCAGCACTTCGCCGAAATCCTCGAAGGCCGGCTTTTCAGGCATGCCGAAATTACCAACCGAGCTTGCCACCACCTCGCCCGTCGTCGAGCCGGTATAGAACAGGAACTGGTCGACCTGATGCGAGGCGATATCGACAATGATACCGCCAAAGGCTTCCGGATCGAAGAACCAGTCCGGCCGCGTCGGCAATTGCAGCCTGTGGGGGCCCATGCCGAGCGTCTGGATGACCTTGCCGATCGCGCCTTCCTTGACGAGCTTGCCGGCCTTCACGGCGGAGCGCACGCAATGGCGTTCGGAAAAGCAGATGGAGAAAATCTTGCCGGTCTCGGCAACGGTGCGCTTGACCTCTTCGAGCTGTGCGAAGGTCGTCACGCCCGGCTTGTCTGTCATGACATCCTTGCCGGCCTGCATGGCGCGGATCGCTAAGCCTGCCCGATCGCGAGGAATCGCGGCTATGCAGATCACGTTGATCGAGGGATCGGCAAAGATCTTTTCACGGTCGATCTGCGGTGCATCCGGATAGGTCTTTTCAAACATCTCGCGGAGTGCGGGCACTGATGTCTGCGGGCAATAACCGACGAATTCAGCACCGGCGGCTAACAATCCCTTCACATGATCGAACGTATGCCCATGGTCGATCCCGACGACGGCAAATCTCAACATCGCAATATTTCCTCCCGGGGGGATTTCTGAGTCCGGCGGTCGCCGATCCTCCTCCATGGGGCAAAACAGATAACGAAAGACCTGATCTGTCAAGGCAAGATCAGCGGCAAAAGAGTTTTGCCATCTCGTTAAATATATGAAATAGAAAGGTTATTTTGTATCTAAATAGTTATAAGTTATGATGAAATACTGATTTGGCGTTCTCGCGTGACCATACCCCCGATACAACGCGAACCGCTTTTCTCGCAGCGAGACTTGCTCTGTTGCAACGAATATGCTCGATTTTCATCGCCGTCGGGTTGGAGGACGGCACCCATCAATTTTTTCGCAGGAGCGCTCCCCGCTCCGCCCGTGACGGAAGATCGCCATGTCCCATTTCCCCCTCGATGCTGCCGTCTCAGGCGGTCTCTTTGTCGGCCGCGCCTGGAATCCGGAGGTTGCCGGGCCGAGCATCGTGACGCTGCGTGACGGCGCCCTCGTCGACATTACCTCTTCCGAAGCGCCAACGCTGAGCGCGCTGTTGGAGCGATCAGATGCGGCAGAATTCGTCCGCACTGCCGCCGGCAAAACGCTCGGTAGGTTGGAGGAAGTTGCGGCAAACTGCACAGGCAAGCCCGATGCGAGTAAAGCCTATCTGTTGGCGCCGGCGGACCTGCAGGCGATCAAGGCCTGCGGCGTAACCTTCGCCCAATCGATGATTGAACGCGTCATCGAGGAAAAGGCCGTCGGCAACCCGGATCGCGCCGCCTCCATCCGCGAGCGCGTCAGCACGCTGATTGGTGGAAGCCTGACCAATATCAAGGCCGGTTCGCCGGAGGCGGCCACGGTCAAGCAGGCGCTGATCGAAGAAGGCATCTGGTCGCAATATCTTGAGGTTGGCATCGGCCCGGACGCCGAGGTCTTCACCAAGTCGCCGGTTCTCTCATCGGTCGGCTGGGGGTCGGACGTCGGCCTTCATCCGATCTCGACCTGGAACAATCCCGAGCCGGAAATCGTTCTGGCGGTCAACAGCCGCGGCGAGATCAAGGGCGCGACACTTGGCAACGACGTGAACCTGCGGGATGTCGAAGGCCGCTCGGCGCTGCTGCTCGGCAAGGCGAAGGACAATAACGCTTCCTGCTCCATCGGCCCTTTCATCCGCCTCTTCGATGCGAGCTACAGCCTCGATAACGTACGCAAAGCCGAGCTGGACCTCAAGGTCACCGGCACGGACGGCTTTGTGCTGCACGGCAAGAGCTCCATGTCGCAGATCAGCCGCGATCCGACCGATCTCGTCAAGCAAACGGTTGGCGCTCACCACCAGTATCCGGATGGTTTCATGCTGTTCCTCGGCACGCTGTTTGCGCCGACACAGGATCGCGACGCAAAGAATCAGGGGTTTACCCACAAGATCGGCGACGTCGTGGAAATCTCGTCGGCGGGCCTTGGCGCGCTGGTCAACACGGTAAGGCTTTCGACTGAATGCCCGCCCTGGACCTTCGGCATTTCCTCGCTAATGGGCAACCTCGCAAAGCGCGGGCTGCTCTGAGCTACTGGTTTCGCCTGACACCCTGCAGGAGGTCGAGAACGGAATTCGCGGCTTCGAGCACGTTCGTCCCCGGACCGAACACCGCGGCAACGCCGTGTTCGTGAAGGAACTCGTAATCCTGCCGCGGAATCACGCCGCCGCAGACGACGATGATATCGCCTCCCCCTTGTTCCTTCAGCTTATCGATCAGCTGCGGCAATAGCGTCCTGTGCCCGGCCGCCAGCGACGAGACGCCGACGACATTGACCTTCTCGCCGAGCGCCATGCCGGCCGCCTCTTCGGGCGTCTGGAACAGCGGGCCGGCGAGGACGTCGAAGCCGACATCGCCGAAGGCAGAGGCGATGACCTTGGCGCCACGGTCATGTCCGTCCTGGCCGAGCTTGGCGACCATGATCTTCGGCTTGCGGCCCATTGTCTCTGTTACTTCCGCCATACGCACCTTGAGCACGTCAAGCTCCGGCTCGTCCCGGTAGGCCGCACCATAGATGCCGCGGATCACCTTGGGCGTCGCAAAATGATCGCCGAAGACCTCCCGCATCGCATCGGAGATTTCGCCGACGGTTGCCCGCGCCCTTGCCGCTTCGACGGCAGCGGCCAGCAGGTTGCCGTTGCCGCTGCGGGCAATCTCCAGAAGTGCCGCCAGCGTTTCCTTGACCTTCACGCCGTCGCGGCGGCGCTTGGTCTCCTCGATACGGCGGATCTGCGCGGCGCGTACCGCGCTGTTGTCGATCTCCAGGATATCGATCGGCTGTTCGGCCTCGAGCCGGTACTTGTTGACCCCGACAATGACCTCTTCGCCCTTGTCGACGGCGGCCTGACGGCGGGCGGCGGCTTCCTCAATCAGCCGCTTCGGCAGGCCCTCATTGACGGCTTTTGTCATACCGCCAAGCGCCTCGACCTCCTCAATCAGCGCCCAGGCTCTATCGGCCAGTTCCTTCGTCAGGCTCTCCACATAATAGGAGCCGGCAAGCGGATCGACGACCTTGGTGACACCGGTCTCATGCTGCAGGATAAGCTGGGTGTTGCGGGCGATGCGGGCGGAAAATTCCGTCGGCAGCGCAATCGCCTCGTCGAAGGAATTGGTGTGCAGCGACTGCGTGCCGCCGAGCACGGCCGACATGGCTTCAAAGGCGGTGCGGATGATGTTGTTATAGGGATCCTGCTCCTGCAGCGAGACGCCCGAGGTCTGGCAATGGGTGCGCAGCATCAGGGAGGCTGCCTTCTTCGGCTCGAACTCCTCCATGATGCGGGTCCAGAGCTGCCGAGCCGCGCGAAGCTTGGCCGCCTCCATGAAGAAATTCATGCCGATCGCAAAAAAGAAGGAGAGCCGACCGGCGAAGTCATCGACATCAAGACCCTTGGCAATCGCCGCACGCACATATTCGCGTCCGTCGGCGAGCGTAAAGGCAAGCTCCTGCACCAGCGTCGCGCCCGCCTCCTGCATGTGATAGCCAGAGATCGAGATCGAATTGAATTTCGGCATCTCCTTCGCCGTATATTCGATGATATCGGCGACGATGCGCATCGAGGGTTCCGGCGGATAGATATAGGTGTTGCGGACCATGAACTCCTTGAGGATATCGTTCTGGATGGTTCCAGAGAGTTCCGCCTTCGCAACGCCCTGCTCCTCACCGGCGACGATGAAATTCGCCAGAATCGGTATGACCGCGCCATTCATGGTCATGGAAACGGACATGTCCTGCAGCGGAATGCCGTCGAAGAGGATCTTCATGTCCTCAACACTGTCGATCGCCACGCCCGCCTTGCCGACATCGCCGACGACGCGCGGATGATCGCTATCATAGCCGCGATGGGTGGCAAGGTCGAAGGCCACGGAGAGGCCCTTCTGGCCGGCGGCGAGATTGCGGCGGTAGAAGGCGTTGGACTCCTCGGCGGTCGAAAAGCCGGCATATTGCCGGATCGTCCAGGGCCGGCCGGCATACATGGTGGCGCGCGGACCGCGCGTGAAAGGCGCAAAGCCCGGCATGCTGTCTGCGTCGGCGCCATCGAGATCGGCGGCGGTGTAGAGCGGTTTGACGTCGATGCCCTCAGGCGTGTGCCAGGTCAGTGTATCAGGTGCTGCACGCAGCTCCTTTTCCGCCAGCGCCTCCCAATCCGACAGCGTCTTCTTCGTCATATCATCCTCCGCATCGTCTGCGCGCCACGCTACCATCATGCGGTGACGCGGCGCGATACAGCCTTAGGATAATTTGATCGGCAAGGCGATGATAGACGTTCAGCGATGCGCGGCCCAGGGCACGAAGCGCCGCTCGATCAGCCGCGCCAGGATCTCCAGCAGGAAGGCAATCGCGGCAATAACAATGATCCCACCGATGACAATATCGGTCACAAGAAACTGCGCGGCAGACTGGATCATGAAGCCGAGGCCCTGGCTTGCCGCAACGAGCTCGGCCGCGACCACCGTCGACCAGCCAGCGCCCAGCGCAATGCGCGTACCCGTCAGGATGGACGGAATGGCGCCCGGAAGAATGACATGCAGCAGCACCTGCAGCCGGCTCGCCCCGAAGGAGCGGGCAGCGTTGACGAAATCGCCGGGAGCGGATTTGACGCCTGCTGCCGTCGACAGGATGATCGGCGGCAGCATGGCAAGCGAGATGACGGTAACCTTCGAGGCCTCGCCGATGCCGACCCAGATGATGATCAGCGGCAGATAGGCAAGCGGCGGCAGGGGTCGCAGGAATTCGACGATCGGATCAAGGATGCCCTTGCAGATGCGGCTGGTGGCGATCGCAAGACCTGCCGGCACACCGATGATGAGCGAAACGGCGAGCGCTGCAAAGATGCGCAGCAGGCTTGCGAGCGTATGTTCGGCAAGCGTGGAATCGACGAAACCGTTGATCGCGACATTGGCGAGCGATTTCGCCACGACAAGCGGCGACGGCAGGAAGACCGGCGAGACTGCGCCATAGGCCGAAGCAAGGCTCCAGCCGGCGATAATGACGACGATGGTTGCAAGCGAGATCGGCAGCGTACCACGGCGTTTCGGCCGCGCCTCTACCGGCTGATCCGACACTGCGGCTGTGAGTGTTTCCGCCTCGACGCTCATGCAGCAATCTCCTCTTCATCCGCGTGGATGAGTGCGGTCAGTTCGTCATGCAGATTTTTAAACGCGGTGAGCGACTTGATCTCCTTGACGCTTCTGCCGTCGAGCAACGCCTTGCCAAACTCGGTCCTGATGTCGGCGACGATGCGGCCGGGATTGGGCGCCAGCACGATGACGCGTGTCGCAAGCAACAGGGCCTCGTCAATGCTGTGGGTGATCAGCAGGGCACCGGTTTTGCTTTCCGCCCAGACATCCAGCAGGAATTTCTGCATGCGGCTGCGTGTCAGCGCGTCGAGCGCACCGAGCGGTTCATCAAGCAACAGGAAGCGAGGGCCGGAGGCGAGCGCGCGGGCGATGCCGACGCGCTGGCGCATGCCGCCTGAGAGTTCCCAGATATTCTTGTGACCGGCGCCATCAAGGCCGACCTTCACCAGCAGTTCTTCCGCGCGGCGCTGCCTATCGCCCTTCGGGATGCCCTGAAGCTTCAATGGAAAGGCCACATTGCCGGCGGCGGTCAGCCAGGGATAGAGCGCGTCGTCCTGAAACACCACGGCCCGGTCTACGCCCGGCCCGTCGATCTCTTTGCCGTCGACCAACACGCGCCCCTCGCTCGGCTCAGTGAAGCCTGCAGCAATATTGAGAAGGCTGGTCTTGCCGGAACCCGAACGGCCGATGACCACCACGAACTCATCGGAGGCAATATGCAGGTTGATGCCATCGAGCACACGTCTCTTCCGACGACTGCCTGCCTCGGCATAATCGAGCGATAGGGACTGCAGTGAAAGTATGCTCATGGGCATCACCTGTTTTAAGAAAAACCGGCGCAGCCGAAGCCGCGCCGGGACCCTTGGGAGGATCAAAGACCTGCTTTGGCTGCTTCCTTGACCCAGTGGTCGGAAACATAGGGGCTGTAGTCCTTCAGAACGCCAGGAATCTTGCCCTGCTCCAGAAGGAAGGCCGAGGTTTCGGCAACAGCCTTCGTCGTACCGCCACCGAGGAGATCTGCGCTCGCCTGTTCCTTCAGGCTCGGGAAAGTGTAGCCCTTGAGAAGAGTCGGCACTTCATCGGTCTTGGCGCCGGTGAGCTTGGCAATCTTCTCAGCTTCTGGTGATTTCGCATTCCAGCTATCCGGATTGGCGAGATAAGAAGCGTAAGCCGCACCCGTGACCTTCACGAAGCCGGTGACAACGTCAGGATGGGCCTCGGCAAATTTCTTGCTGACGATCCAGGCATCGAAAGTCGGGCCGCCCCACTTGGCGACATCGGCCGAAGTGGCAAGCACGCTGCCGCTCTTCTTGAGCTGCGCCAGGACCGGATCCCAGACATAGGCGCCGTCGATGTCACCGCGTTCCCAGGCGGCGGCGATTTCCGGCGGACGCAGGTTGAGGATCTGCACCGACTTCGGATCGACTTTCCAGTGCTTCAGCGCCGTCAGCAGACTGTAGTGCGCTGTCGAGACGAAGGGGGTGGCGATCTTCTTGCCCTTGAGGTCCTCGGGCTTGGTGATGTTCTTGACAGCGAGCGCTTCGGCGTCGCTGATGAGACCGACCACGTAGATCGTCTCGATCGGCAATTCGCGGCTGGCTGCGGCCGCAAGCGGCGACGAGCCGACATAGCCGATGTCGATGGAGCCGGAGGCGATGGCAGCGATGACATCAGCGCCGCCATCGAATTTCTGCCAGTTGATCTTCGCCCCGGTCACCTTCTCATAGGTGCCATCGGCCTGCGGGACGCGCGAAGGCTCGACGATTGGCTGATAGCCGATATTGAGCGTGACGTCGGCGGCATCGGCTGCATAGGTGGTCAAGGCCATGACAGCGGCAGCGGCCGTGCCCAGAAGGTTGCGTCGGTTGATTTTCATATCCCTCTCCCGCAATGTTCAAAATCATTCCGCCCCGGGAATGTGAATAGATCATTGTAAAATTCATAGATTTTATAGAGATAGAAAATTCCTGTAATCGGGCATGAGAGATAATTTGCTTCTAAATAATGAGAGAGAAACGGTGGTTTCCCGATCCGCCCGGTAATTCCACCAAATAACCGACTGACATCTCAGGACAGTATTGATGAAGAAAATGCAGATCTACGCCTTCGACATGAACTGCGTCGGACACATAAATCACGGCATGTGGGCGCATCCCCGGGATCGTTCGGTCAACTATACCGATCTCGATTACTGGGCGGATTTTGCGCGCACGGCCGAACGCGGCAAGCTCGACGGCATTTTTCTGGCCGATATTGTCGGCGTCTACGATGTCTACAAGAACAGTCCCGCCCCGGTCATCGAAACGGGTGCGCAGATCCCGGTCAACGACCCGCTGATGCCGATTTCGGCGATGGCCTATGTCACGAAGCATCTTGGCTTCGGCGTGACCGTCAATACGACCTATGAGCCTCCCTTCCTTCTCGCGCGGCGCATGTCGACGCTAGACCATCTGACGAAGGGCCGCATCGGCTGGAATATCGTCACCGGCTATCTCGACAGCGCTGCCCGCAGCATGGGATTCGACAAGCTGCCGGAGCATGATGCGCGCTATGACGCCGCCGAGGAATATCTCGAAATCCTCTACAAGCTCTGGGAGGGAAGCTGGGACGACGGCGCGGTGCTGCGCGACAGGGAACGCGGCATCTTCACCGATGCGTCGAAGGTCCGCGCCGTCAGCCATCAGGGCCAATATTATAAGATGGAGGGAATCCACTTGGCGGAGCCCTCCCCGCAGCGCACGCCGCTTCTCTTCCAGGCCGGCGCTTCGGCGCGCGGACAGGATTTCGCCGCCCGTCATGCCGAATGCGTCTTCATCGCCGGACCGACGCCGCAATCGGCGCGCCCGACGGTCGATGCCCTGCGCTCCAAGACACAAGCGAATGGTCGCGGCGCGGATGCAATCAAGATCCTGAGCCTCATAACCGTCGTCGTCGGAAAGACCGAAGCCCAAGCGCAGGAAAAGCTTGAGGACTATCGCCGGCATGCAAGCGTCGAGGCCTCGCTGGCGCATTACTCCGCCTCGGTCGGAGTCGATTTTTCGAAATACGGCCTTGATGAAGTGATCGACCAGAGCTCGACCAATGCCAATCAGTCGGCCCTAGCGGCGATCACCAAGCAGGCGGCAAAGCCGGTGACGAAGCGACAGATCATCGACCAGATGGTGCTCGGCAGCCGCATGAAGCCGATCGTCGGCTCGCCAGAGCAGATTGCCAACGTCCTGCAACGCTGGATCGAGGAGGGCGACATCGATGGTTTCAATCTGGCGCGCACGGTGGCGCCGGAAAGCCTCAATGATTTCGTCGATCTCGTCGTGCCGGTCCTGCAGGAGCGCGGCCTCTTCAAGGCTGATTATGCGGAAGGACCGCTGCGGCGGAAGCTGTTCGGCGGAAATGGCCGACTGTCTGCCAGCCATCCCGCCGCTCGCTTCAGGCGCTAGATCTCAGCGGTGATCCAGACGGGCGACCAGCCGGTCGCCCAGCCACTGGATGCCGCAGACGAGTACGATGAGCACGGCGACGACTGCGATCATCACATTGGTCTCGAAACGCTGGTAGCCATAGCGAATGGCGAGGTCGCCGAGACCGCCGGCACCGATAGCGCCGGCCATGGCCGATGCACCGATCAGCGTCACCAGCGTGACGGTAAAGCCGGCGACGATGCCCGGCAGGGCTTCGGGAACGAGAACCTCGCGGATGATCGTCCAGCGATTGCCGCCCATGGCGCGCACGGCGTCGATCAGCCCACGATCCACCTCCCGTAACGAGACCTCGGCGATACGGGCATAATAGGGTGTCGCGGCAATAGCGAGCGGAACGATAGCCGCCCAGGTGCCGATCGCCGTGCCGACGATCAGGCGCGTCAGCGGGATCAGCGCCACCAGAAGGATAATGAAGGGTACCGAACGGAAGCCGTTGATAACCCCGCCGAGAATGCGGTTGATCGCGAGGTTTTCGGCAATGCCGCCGCGGTTGGTCAGCACCAGCGCCAGTCCGAGCGGCAGGCCTGCAACCAGCGAAATCAATCCGGATGTCGCCGTCATCAGCACCGTCTCCCAGAGGGAGCGCAGCAACAGATTAATCATGATCGGTGTCATAACCAAGCACCTCCACCCGGGCGGACCGGGCCTTCAGAAATTGTTCGACCTTTTCTGCAAGCGCGGGATCGCGCGCAGGAACGGCAATGAAGAACCGCGCCACCGGCTGGTTCTGGATATGATCGATGCCACCGTGAACGAGGCGGAAGGAGTGCGGCAGCGCTGACGAAAGATCGGCAAAGAGAGCACCTTGCGCTTCCGGCCCGGCGAGATCGACGCTCAGGATCACTTCCGTGCCGCCGGAATGCGACAGCCGCGCGGCGATATGTTCGGGAAGCTGCGGGCGGATACCGCCGAGCAGGCTTTTGGTGATCGCTGCCTGCGGATCTGCGAAGATCGACCAGACCTGTCCCTCCTCCACGATGCGGCCCGCATCGATGACGGCAACGCGATCGGCAATGCCGCGAACGACTTCCATTTCATGGGTGATCAGCAGAATCGTAAGTCCAAGCTTACGATTGATGTCCTTCAGCAGAGCCAGGATGGATCGCGTCGTCTCCGGGTCGAGCGCGGAGGTCGCCTCGTCGGACAGCAACAGAGCGGGGCGAGCGGCAAGTGCGCGGGCGATGCCGACGCGCTGCTTCTGGCCGCCTGAGAGCGAAGATGGATAAGCCGTAGCCTTGTCGGATAAGCCGACCAGTTCCAGAAGCTCCTGCGCCCGCTTCAGCCGTTCGGCCTTGCCGACGCCTTCGATCTTCAGCGGCAAGGCGACATTATCCTCGACGGTCTTGGCCGACAGAAGATTGAAATGCTGGAAGATCATGCCGATGCGACGGCGCAATGGCTGCAGCTCCTGCTCGGCGAGACCTGCAATGTTGCGGCCCTCGATGACGATCTCGCCACTGTCGGCGCGCTCGAGACCGTTGAGACAACGGATCAGCGTCGACTTGCCGGCGCCGCTGCGGCCGATGATGCCGAGAATTTCACCCTTCTTCACGGTCAGCGAAACACCGTCGAGTGCGGCTGTCGCGCCGAACTTGCGCTTGACATCTCTCAGACGCACGACCTCTTCGGCGTCGATGCGAGGCGTCTCTATCCCTGAGGCTGAGACAATTGAATTCATGATCATTCCTTCACAAACGCTGAAGGCGGCCCCGGCAAAGACCCGGGCCGCCTCAGTTATTGACGCCCTAGAGAGGGCGGCGAAATCAATAGGCGCTGAGCCCAGTACCCTTATACACCTTATCGAATTCGGCCTTGACCGTCTCGTTCTGATAGGAGGAGACGAGAGTCTTCACCCAATCGGCATCCTTGTTGTCTTCCTTCACGGCGATGAAGTTGCGGTAAGGATTGTCGGCGATCGGCTCCTGGGCGACACGCTCTGCCGGGGACAGACCGCTCTTCAGCGCCCAATCGGTGTTGACGACGCCGGCGTCGAGGTCGTCGATCGAACGGCCGACGATGCCGGCATCGAGTTCGCGGATCTCGATATTCTTCGGGTTTTCAGAGACGTCGACGATCGTGGCGAGAATGCCCGTTCCATCCTTCAGCTTGATCAAGCCTTCGTTCTGCAGAACACGCAGAGCACGGCCTTCGTTAGACGGATCATTCGGCACGCCGATCACGGCGCCCTCGGGCAGTTCGGCAACCGACTTGTGCTTCTTGCTGTAGAGGCCGATCGGCCAGACACCGGTATAGCCGACGGAAACGATGTGATAGCCGTGCTGCTTCACCTGGTTGTCCAGATAGGGCTGGTGCTGGAAGGCATTGGCGTCGATTTCGCCCCGCTCCAGCGCCTCGTTCGGCTGGGTGTAGTCGTTGAAGGTGATCGTCTCGATCTTGAGGCCCTTCTTGGCAGCCTCAGCGGTGACGACGCGCCAGACATCCTCATCCTCGCCGCTCATGATGCCGACCTTGATCGACTTGTCTGCAGCAAAGGAAGGAACCGGCCCAGCAAAGGCAATAAGTGCCGCCGCGGAGGCTGCAATAGCGAGGGCCGCGCGGCGCGAAAGCGAAATGGCGCTGATGTTTTTGTTCTTGGTCATTTTTTATCCCGTCTGACTAAATGAGGCCGAGCCCCGAGCAGGCGGATAATTGCAAATGCGCTTGCTGTGAGCGAAGCACGAACGTCCGATGTCCTGTCATCGCCGGGAAAACTCTTGCCGCGTCTTGGATAGTGGCAGGATAAATTTCTACCAAATTGATGGATTAATGTCAGGCTAAAATATGCTTGAATGAAAACGGCGCCTCGGAAGGCGCCGCCGAAAATCAATCCTGAAGCCCGTTTATTCGGCCGCGATCAGCCTTGAGGTTCGCCCCGGAAAGAAGGCTGCAAGTTCGCCTATCACCTCCCCGATGCGCTTGGACAACGGCTCGGAAGACACCTGATAGTCGGTGAAATCGCGGTCCGAGGCATACACGGCGGTCGGCAGCGTGTGAGCCATGAAGAAACCAAAGAGCGGGCGCAGTTGATGCTCGACCATCAGCGCATGACGGTCGCCGCCGCCGGTCGCGGTGATGACGATCGGCTTGGCGCGCAACTCATGCGGGTCGATAAGATCGATCAGATGCTTGAAGAGGCCCGGATAGCTGCCCTTGAAGGTCGGCGCGCCAATGACGAGGACGTCCGCATTGGCGATGTCGGCGATGATTTCCCGGGCGCGATTGTCGAGATCGTCGCGGCGCAACGCCTGGCCGAGCGAGGGACCGACATCCGTCAGGTCGTAGATCGTGTTGTCGAAGCCATATTTTTCGGCGGCGAGGCCGGCGATATTCTCGACCAGCGCAAAGGTCTTCGAGGGACGATTGAAGCTGCCGGCAAGACCGACCAGTTTGGGTGCAGACATATCATTTCCTTCCACTATCGCGCCGTCGATGGCTGCATCATGAGACGGATATTATCCATCAAAATAGTAGATTAAAGGAATGTCGATCCGTCTTGGTCAAAAGCCGGGGAAAATATGTTCGCTCAAACTGGACGCCGCTGATTGCGCTTACCTCGAAATAAAAGGCAGCGGAACGCTTTCCGCTGCCTTTTCTCTTTGCAGACGAGAGAGCCTATGCCGGGCGATGCTTGGGGATACGCGGCAGGAAGATGGTGAGCAGACCGAGTAGCGGCAGGTAAGAGCAGATGCGGTAGACAAACGCGATGCCGTGCGAGTCGGCAAAACCGCCGAGGAAGGCCGCACCGAGACCGCCCGCACCGAATGCGAAACCGAAGAAGACGCCGGCGATCAGGCCGACGCGACCCGGTACCAGCTCCTGCGCAAAGACGACGATGGCCGAGAAGGCCGACGCGAAGATCAGGCCGATGACGACGCTGAGCACGCACGTCCAGAACAGGTTCGCATAGGGCAGCAGCAGCGCGAAGGGGATGACGCCGAGGATCGAGAACCAGATGACGAAGCGTGCGCCGAAACGATCGCCGATCGGCCCTCCGAGGAAGGTGCCTGCGGCAACCGAACCCAGGAAGAGGAAGAGCATGAGCTGCGCCTGCTGCACACCAAGCTGAAAGCGGTCGATGACGTAGAAGGTGAAATAGCTCGAGACACTCGCCATGTAGACGTTCTTCGTCGCCGTCAGCAGCACGAGAATGAGCAGCGCCCAGACGACCTTGTTCTGCGGCAGCGGCAGCGTACGGCTCGGTGCCGCCTTGCTGGCGTTTTGGCGGCGGTGGCTCATATACCAGTTGCCGACCCAGCTCAGGACAACCATGCCGACCATGGCGATACCGGAAAGCCAGGACACGCTGTGCTGGCCGTTCGGCAGCACGATGAAGGCGGCCAGCAGGGGGCCGATCGCCTGACCGGCATTGCCGCCAACCTGGAAAAACGATTGTGCAAAGCCATGGCGACCGCCGGAGGCAAGGCGCGCCACGCGCGAGGATTCCGGATGGAAGACCGCCGAGCCGAAGCCAATCAGGCTTGCGGCAACCAGCAGCAGCTCGAAACTGCCGGCATTGCCAAGCAGGATCAGGCCGCAGAACGTGCTCGCCATGCCGACCGGCAGCGAATAGGGCATCGGCCAGCGATCGGTGACGATGCCGACGAGCGGCTGGAGAAGCGAAGCCGTGACCTGAAAGGTCATGGTCAAAAGACCAATCTGCACGAAATCGAGGTTATAATTGGCCTTGAAGAGCGGATAGAGCGAGGCAAGCAGCGACTGCATGATGTCGTTGAGCATGTGGCAGAAGCTGACTGCCACCAGAATGGACATTGCGGTCTTTTCAAAGCGGGGGGCGCTCTCGGCAACGGATGCCATGGGTCTTCCTCTTGCGCGGCCGGAACGATGCCGGGCGGTCGTCGGGGTTCGTGCGGACTGTTGTTGGGGCGATCGGGGCGTCGGAAGTGAGTTGTCAGCGGCGGTCGCTGAAAAAGCATTTATCGTATGAAGAGAGACGATTACAGCCCAGTTTTGTGCGGATCGGTACGGAGTTCTAAGATTTTCACTGCTGATCCTGCAATTCGGCCACCTCGCGTGCCGATCCGGCACAGGTGATCGGTCCGGGGGTTGGAGCCGGCAGATAATCAGGAGGGCGTTTTTACCGTCAGTCGCATTCGGCGCCAAGAGCAGACCAGGTGATGCTGGTCTTGAAGAACCTGCGATAGCAGGTTGCCGCTCGCCGTTTCATTTCGGTATCGCCACGACAACGCTGAGACCGACCGGATTACGCTGCCGCAGCTCCAATGTGCCTTGATGGGAGTGAACGATGTCTGCAACGATCGACAGACCGAGACCGAAACCGCCTCCAGCGCGAGACTGGTCCGACTTGAAGAAAGGCTCAAGGACCCGCTCTCGAAGCTCCTGCGGAATGCCTGGACCGTCATCCTCGACAATGATCAGCACGGTATCCGGCCGCTCAGCCATCGTCACCTCGACCTTGCCGGCAAATTTAACGGCGTTGTCGCAAAGATTGGTGACCGCGCGCGTGATGGAAAGCGGCCGGCATCTGGCAAGAAGCCGATTCGGCCCGGCGTATTGGACGGCGTGGCCGATATCTGCAAACTCACTGCAGACCGTCTGCAGGATGCTTGCGACGTCGACGAGTTCGATGGTTTCGGTTGCATAGTCGTTTCGAAGATAATTCAGGCTCTCGACGAGCAAGCTCTGGATCCGATCGACGTCGGAGAGTAGGGCGTCCTTCTGACCGCTCTCCCCCATCCGCTCCACACGCAGCTTCAGCCGCGTCAGCGGCGTACGCAGATCATGGCCGATGCCGCGCAGCATGCGGGTGCGGGCTTCGATCATCAGACGGATGCGCCGGCGCATGCCGTTCAATGCCCGGGCTAATGCAACAATCTCCACCGTTCCCTTCTCCTCGAAAACAGGAGAACCGGTGGTGATATCGGAAACCGCTGCCGCATGGGCAATGCGCTGTATGGGTTCGGTGATCGCCCTGATCGCGAATATGAAGAAAAAGCCGATCAATACGAAAAAGGCGACGAAGTAATAGGGGCCGCGTCCCAGGAACGCGCTGCTCAGCATGGAATCCGGGAAACCCGAGGTAATGACGATCGTGCCGTCGTCGACACGGGCGGCAATCACCCGCCGGTCATCGAGGAAGGTCTGCCAGCCGCCGATTGGCGGTTCGTTGTCTGGCGGAAACAGCCGGGCGGCGACGACGTCCAGCAAGCTCTGATGGCTCGAAGACTGTGCAAAGCGGCTCGCGGTCGCCGTCGGCGTGAGTTCGATGTGCCAGCCGGCGCGACGTGCGTTGGCGAGGATGATCTGCCGGTCTTCGGGCGAAGCGGACCCGAGAAGCTCGGCGATGGCGTTCAGCTTTTCGGCGATGTTTTCGAGATCCGGGGCGGCAAGATCTTCCCTCGCCCAGCGCTCCACCGCATCGCCCATAGTGATGATCGTCACCAGCGCCACCAGAATGATGATGGTGATCTGGCCGCGGATCGTCATCGTCACGCGACGCAGGCGTCTAAACATCGGCCTCTTCCACTTGGGCGGTAAAGACGTAACCGCCGAGCCGGACCGTCTTGATGAGGAGCGGATCGCGGGGGTCCATCTCGATCTTCTGCCTGAGCCGGCTGATATGCACGTCGATGCTGCGCTCGATCGGACCGGCAAGCCCGGCATGCGTGACCGCAAGCAGCTGCTCGCGGGTCAGAACCCGGCCGGCGTTGCGGCAAAAGGCCAGAAGCAGGTCGAACTCGTGGGTCGTCATGGCAATCCTGGCCTGGGCCGGATCGTGGACTTGACGCCGGGCCGGATCGATCCGCCAGCCCTCGAAGCGCAAAAGTCTGTGCGCGGGCCTTGCCTCCCGCTGTGCTGACAAGCCCGACCGGCGCAGGAGGCCTTTGATCCGGGCCAGCAGCTCACGCAGAACGAAGGGTTTGGTGACGTAGTCGTCCGCGCCGATCTCCAGCCCGACGATCCTGTCGATGTCGGTGCTCAAGGATGTCAGCATCAGGATCGGGATGCCTCCGCCTGCGCGCAGGCGCCGGCAGAGACTGAGACCATCTTCGCCCGGCAGCATGACATCGAGGACAACGAGATCGAAGGGCATAGCCCGCATCTTCGCGTCCATCGTTGCGCCGTCGCCCGCGAGCTCCACATCCATACCCTGCTCGACAAGACTGTCCCTCAGCATTTCGGCGATCTGACGATCGTCTTCGACAATCAGTATCCTCGGCCGTTCGACAGCCGCTCGTGTGCGCTCATCAACCAATCACGCCACCTCCGTTCTTCCTCTCATCCTTATCATGGCAGGCGAGAGCGTCCCCGCCCGCGATTATGAAGAAATGTTTCTACGGCGCAGAACGGCCACTCAAGCAGAAACAACTCTTAACAACATCCAACACGCGGTGCCGCCCGCACATGGCACTGCTAAGGCGTGGCGCGCTTCCAGGTCGGTCTCGGGGGGATGCGCGCAAAGTCAACCTCGGAGCATTCATGTCTGCCTCTCTAAAACTGACCGCGGATCGGTCCCGGCTGCTTTCCATCGCCGTGGCGTCGCTATTTTTATCGCCCTTTGCCGTACAAGCCGCCGACTTCACAAATGAGGGGCAGGCCGCGCAGGAACCGCCACCGCCGGACCCGGAGCGTTTTGGCCCGGTTCGCCAGGCGTTGCACGATTGGCACGTCGTCGTCGGCGCCGGCGCTGTCTTCAAACCGAAATATGAGGGAAGCGACGAGTTTGAAGTCTCGCCCTTCCCCTTCGTATCGGCCGAACTCTTCGACCGGATCACCATCGATCCAACTGGCATCGGGATTAAAGCCTTCGAAAAGGACGCTTTCCGCTTCGACGTCAATGTCGGCTACGACTCGGGCCGTGATGAAGACGATGCGGACACGCTGCGCGGAATGGGCGACATCGATTTCGGCGCGACGGTCGGCGGCAAGGCCACTTACACGTTCGGGCCTGCGAATATCTTCGTCTCGGTCGACAAGACGATCGGCGGAAGCAAGGGCCTGCTCGCAACCGCCGGCGCGGCAATCTCGCAGCCCCTGTCGGAGCATCTCATCCTCGGCGCCGAAGCCTCCGCCACCTTTGCGGACGATAACTATATGGAAGCCTATTTCGGTGTCGACGCTGGCCAGTCGGCCCGCTCCGGTCATGCTCAGTACAAGGCCGGGGCTGGGATCAAGAGCGTCGATCTCTCCGCTTCCGCCACCTACCTGATTAACGAGAACTGGGTGGTCAGGGGCGAGCAAGGCGTGAGCTTCCTGGTCGGAGACGCTGCAGACAGCCCGATCGTCAAGGAAAAGGTCCAGTCGCAAACCATGCTGATGCTAGGTTACCGGTTCTGACCCCGGTCGGTCAAAGCATCATTGCGAGCTGTCCAAAACCCATGGGGTCGCCGACGCGGCGGCCCTAAACGTCCGGCAATTAAACGAAAATCGCCCAGGGAATGAATTGATGACCTCCTTCACGCCGCTCTCTCGCACGCCCTGCCTGTCGCAGGGCGACCGGCCGTCCCAAAACCCCAGAACGGGTGTCCTGCTATCGATCGTCCTGCTGTCTGCGACCGCCGGGCTCCCGATCCACGGTCTCGCCGCTGACATGGAGGGGCCGAAAGTGTCGGTTATCGCTGCGAGAGCCCAGGTTCTCGAACAGAGCGTTTCCGTCGTCGGCACGGTCGTCGCGCGGGAAACGACGCTGGTCAACACCGATCTCTCCGGAGCCCGGATAGTCTCGATCGCCGCCGAAGAAGGCGATCTCGTCAGCCGCGGACAGGTGCTTGCGACATTGGATACGTCGAGGATCGATGTCGAGCTTATGCAAAACGACGCGCAGGCGGCGAGCGCAGCAGCTCAACTCGGGCAGGCCTCAAGCGCACTCGACAATGCCTTGATTTCGCAGGAGGAGGCCGAGGCCGATCTTACGCGCGCGCAAAARCTCGTTCCCAAGGGGTTGATGTCGCAAGAAGCACTCGAACAGCGACAAAAGGCGCTCGCGCGCGCAGAGGTGAGCGTGCGGGCCAGCAGGCAGGCCGTCCAATCGGGAGAAGCTGCCGTCAAGACCGTCGCTGCGGCGCGCAAGGATATTGAATTGCGACTGAGCTATGCGACGATTGTGGCGCCGGTGGCAGGCCGGATCATCAACCGGTCCGCCAAGGTCGGCGCGACCGCCTCCTCATCCAGCGAGCAGCTCTTCATCATCGCCAATGACGACCAGTTCGAACTGGAAGCAGAAATCCCACAGGCTCAGTTCGATGTCGTGCTCGTCGGCGCCGTCGTTCATGTTTTGCTCGGTGAGGATCATGACGGTTTGACAAGCGCCGTCCGCTTCGTCGCACCGGCGCTCGCCGACCGGACACGGCTCGGACGCGCACGGATCACTCTGCCCCGTGGATTGACGGCCCCAATTGGCGCCTTTGCCTCGGCGCGCATCGAGATCGGAAGCAGCAAAGGCATATTCCTGCCCGCCTCGGCGATTGCCAGCTCCGGTGAGGAACCATCGATCAAGATCCTTAAGGACAATCGCATCGAACGAAAGCTGGTTTCGCTCGGTTTTCGCCAGGCCGGTTTCGTTGAGATCCGCTCCGGCGTCGACGAAGGCGACCTGGTGGTGACGAAGTCGGGTGGCTTCATGGAGGCCGGCGACCAGGCGGTCCCGGTCATGGTGCAAGCCGATGCAAGCCCGGTCTCTGAAGGCAACTGAGGTCATCCGATGAACATCTCCGCATGGGCGATCCGCACCCCGCTGCCCGTCATCCTCCTGTTCGTCATCCTCACCGGCCTCGGGCTGAAGAGCTATGGAACGCTGCCGATCACCTATTTTCCGGCCATCAATGTGCCGACGGTCGGCGTGACCGTCGAAGAACCCGCGGCTRCACCCGATCAGATCGAAATCCAGATCACCAGGCTCGTCGAGGACAGCGTCGCGACCCTTTCCGATATCAAGCACATCAGTTCGACGATTTCCGAAGGTCGATCGGAGACCACGGTCGAGTTTGAAATCGGCGTGCCGGTCGACCGGGCCGTCTCCGACGTCAGGGACGCGGTCACGAAGATCCGCGATCGCCTGCCTGCCGCCATCGATGAACCGGTCATCAATAGGATCGAATCCGAAAACCAGCCTGTCGTCACCTATTCGGCCCATAACGGCTCGATGTCGGCGGAAGATCTGTCCTTTTTCATCAACGACGTCGTCGTGAGAAAGCTCCAGGGGTTGGCCGGATTTGGCCGCGTCGAGCTCGTCGGCACCGTCAACCGCGAAATCCATGTTCTCCTGAAGGCGGATAGGCTCGCCCCTCTCGCCCTGACGGCGGCCTCGGTCAGCGATCAGATCGCCGCAAGCCAGTTCAATCTGCCGTCTGGGCGGGGCAATGTCGACGCGCAGGACATGACGGTGGCAACAAAGGCAGCCGTTACAACCCTCGACGAACTCAGGGCCATTCGTCTTGCCTTGCCGCAGGGAAAGAGCGTCTCGGTCTCCGATGTCGCCACGGTTGCAGACACGAGGGAGAAACGACAGGATTTCGCGCGCCTCGACGGCGAGCCGGCGATCGGCTTTACGGTCTACAAGGCGACGGGTGCTGGAGACGTCGACGTTGCCGAAAAAGTTGCCACGGCTCTTGAGGAAATAGCCGGTTCGAGGCCCGGAACGCAGTTCAAAATCGTCGACGACAGCGTCACGCTGACACTCGCAAACTTCCTGTCTGCCCGCAGCACGCTGATCGAGGGGGCGATCCTTGCCGTGCTCGTCGTCTTCCTCTTCCTGCGCGACTGGCGCGCCACGCTCATTGCCGCCATCAGCCTGCCACTTTCGGCAATCCCGACCTTCTGGGTGATGGAACTGGCCGGCTTCTCGCTCAACATGCTGAGCCTGCTTGCAATCACGCTGGTGACGGGAATTCTCGTCGACGACTCCATCGTCGAGATCGAAAACATCGTCCGTCACAAGAGCCTCGGCAAAAGCGCCTATAAGGCTGCGATCGACGCGTCAGACGAGATCGGCCTCGCCGTCATTGCGATCTCGGCCGCCATCATTGCCGTCTTCGCCCCTGTCGGCATGATGCCCGGCGAAGTAGGCCAATATTTCCGCCAGTTTGGCCTGACGGTCGCGATTGCCGTCTTCTTCTCGCTCCTCGTCGCGCGCCTGGTAACCCCGCTGATCGCTGCTTATTTTCTGACCTCACCGAGCAAACCGCACGCGGAAGGGCGGCTGGTTGTGCGCTATCGCGCGCTCGTCGGCGTGGCGATCAGATGGCGATGGATCACAGCCGGACTGGCGGCCGGGCTCTTTGCCCTGACGATCCTGCTTGCCGGTTTCCTGCCGACCGCGTTTCTGCCGGCGCAAGATAYCGGCCGGATCACGGTGTCGATCGAGCTGCCGCCAGGCTCGACGCTTGCCGACAATGAGGAGGTAAGCGATCTGGTTACCCGTCGTCTCAGGGGGATCGAGGATATCAAGACCGTGTTCGTGCGCGCCGGATCAGGGTCCGACGGCGTACGCGATATCCGCAAGTCGACCATCGTGATGTCCCTTGCAGATCGTAGCCAGCGTAAGCTTCCGCTCGAGCAAATCCAGGAAAAGGCCGAGGTTCTGTTGAAAGCCATTCCCGACCTTCGCTTCGAATTCATCAACGACCGCGGCGGCCGGGATGTGTCGTTCGCAATCCTGAGCGTCAATGGCGAGCAGGCGTCGAGGGCCGCCCGCGCAATGCTGGGCGAAATGCGCTCCAACACGATGTTCGTCAATCCGGCTTCTTCGGAAGCGACGCGCCAGCCAGAACTTGGGGTGGTCGTGTCGCCGGAGCGCGCCGCCGATCTTGGCGTCAGTGCGAGAGAGATCGCGACAGCAATCAGGGTCGCGACCTTGGGAGATTCTGATTCGAGGCTGCCATCATTCAAGGACAACGGCAGATTGATCCCGATCCGCACGCTCGTCGAGGATGCCGGGATAGACCGTTCGGAGAAGCTGCGACAGTTACGGGTCATGACGTCATCGGGAACCCTCGTGCCGCTTGAGGCAGTCGCACGCCTGGAGGAAAGTGAAAGCGCTTCCGTCATCCATCGCATGGAACGCCAGCGTCGGGTTGAAATCGGCGCCGACCTTGCGCCAGGTATCACGCAGGGCGAGGGCATCGCAGCGCTCAGGGACCTGCCCTCCGTCAGGGCGCTGCCGGCGGAGGTCGAAATGCGGGCAACCGGCGATTCCGATTCCAAGGACAGCGTTTTTACGAGTTTTGCTTTCGCCATGATCGCGGGCTTGAGCCTTGTGGTGGTCGTGCTCATCTTGCTCTTCGGCAGCCCGCTCACACCGCTGACGATCGTCACCCCTCTTCCGCTTGCGCTTTCAGGCGTCGTTGCCTCCCTCATCGTCACCGGCTATCCCGTGTCGCTGCCGGTCGTCATCGGGATCCTCATGCTGATGGGCATCGTCGTGAAGAATTCGATCATGCTTGTCGATTTCGCAATCGAGCTCGAGCGTTCGGGCCTGTCACGCATCGAGG